>JBNJGL010000024.1:0-34678 GCA_051747745.1 Bacillota bacterium
ATATAGAGAGAATAGCTTGATTCCACCATGCCATCTATTAATCCTCTGGCAAATACAATTATCATTACTGCAAATGCAATCGCGAGGATAGAGACAGCTGTTCTCAGTTTATTTCTGAACATATTTTTAAGAGCAATACTAATTAAAAATTTCATCTTCTATCCTCCTAACGATGATAAATTGACTTTACCGGATCTTTACGTGCTGCCCATCTGGCCGGTAAAATACTTGCCAGTATAGAAACTATCATTCCATAAACAAATACAAATAGATATGAACTTAATTCCCAGCCCGCATAAATAGTTCCGCTTAAAGGGAAACCGTAATTGATGTCTCCTCCTCCTGTAAAAAAACTCATATCTATTCCATAAAGGTTAAAGATCCAGATTCCCAAACTGCCGAGAATAATTCCGATAATTCCACCAATAAATCCTATCCCGGCTGCTTCCCCCATAAAAACATATATTATTTCTTTTTCATGCATACCCATAGCCTTCATCATTCCTAGTTCTTCCATTCTTTCTAATGCAGATAATATTACTGTATTGACAACACCCACTGCTGCAAGAGTCAGAATTATGGCAAGTATAACCTGTGTCTCTATATCCTGCATTTCAAGCATTGTAACAAGACTTTCTGAGCTATCTTTCCAGGAATATGCCTTTATATTATTCTCGAGTTTTTGATTAAATTCTTCGGCTGCAAATATCCCCTGTTCCTGATTTTGAACTCTAACAGCATAGTGAGTTATTTTAGAACCTACATCCAGCCTGTCCTGAGCAGTTGTTAAAGGTATAAAAACAAAATTTTCGTTTAATGTTGGATGTGGAGTATTCAATAAACCAACTATCTCACCATCTATCGTATTAAATGTCTTATCTTCTGTTCTAATCAGCATTACAGCATAACTTCCCACCTGCAATTCCATCAGTTCAGCCAGCTGTGCTCCCATTACTATTTCTTCTGTGTTGGGCTGAGGCATTCTCCCTTCAATTATATATTCTTCAAGTTTAAAGACTTCTTTATCATTGTTTATATCTATCCCCACCCCTGTGACAGGGAGTTCATCTATACCGTTATTTAAATTAACAGAAAAATTCAATCTTTTTGTATAGCTATCTAATTCATCTAAACTCTTTATTTTCCCTTCTATTTCTTCCGAAGGAGTTATTAGATTTTTTAATGGAAGTTCTTTTCTTTCATCCCAGTAGTCGGAATCAGCAATTTGAAGGTGACCGCTTTCCAGGTCGATTATATTTCTAAACGACATATCTGTAAGACCTATCATCAGACCATCTGTCAGTATATAAATCAAAATAGCAAAAGCAATAATTAAAGAAGTGATTAAAGTGCGCCTTTTATGCCTTAGTAAGTTTTTGAGGGCCATGTGAAAAAGAAACACATTAATCCCTCCTCTGATCTTTCGTTATTTTTCCATCTTTTATTTCAACCAATCTTCTGGCATATTCCATTACCTGTGGATCATGTGTGGAAAATATAAAAGTGATATTTAATTCCCTGTTCATCTTCTCCATTAAATCAAGAACTTCCAGGCTTGTTTTCGAATCCAGATTAGCTGTAGGCTCATCTGCCAGCACCAGTTTGGGTTCTTTAACGAGTGCCCGTGCTACTGCTACCCGCTGCTTTTGCCCACCAGATAGTTCATTTGGCATTCTATCTGACAGCTCTTCCAGTCCAACTTCAGCTAATATTTTCATCACCATTTCTTTTCTTTCTTTTTTGCTGTGTTTATCAATTAAACGCACAGCAAACTCTACATTTTCGAATGCCGATAATACTGGGATTAAATTATAACTCTGAAAAACAAATCCCAGATTATAACGCCGAATTTCTGCCAGCTCTTTTCTGTTTAATTGATTAATATTTTTCCCATCAAAATTTATTTCTCCTTCTGTTGCTTTATCCAGACACCCAATCATATTTAAAAGGGTTGTTTTACCTGATCCCGAAGGGCCAAAAACCGTTGTAAATTCTCCTGCCTCAATTTCCATATCTATACCTCTGAGTGCTGGAACTTCAATTTTTCCCTGCTGATATATTTTCTTTAGACCTGTCATTGTGATAAGCGGCATAATATCCCTCCCCTGCAATCCCATTTTTTATAATATAAAGCATTTTATCAAGATACACCATCATTTTATTTAAATCATCAAGTCCATCATCACCATTTTCTTTAAAATAATAGTCAACAACACTGATGGTCAGCTCTGTCAGCAGATATGAAGTAAACCCCAGATCAATTTCTTTATCTACTTCTCCTTTTTCTGCTGCCTTCCGCAGAAGTTCCAGATAAAAGTCATTTGTTTTAGGTCTGCTCACATCGTAAATTTCTTTTTTTAAAGATTCATTTTCTCCTTTTAAAAGAAGATCACCAATTTGAGAATAGCGTGGATATTCTCTTTTGAATTCAATACCGGCCCGAAATATCTCTTTTAACATTGTAAAAAAATCAACATTTCTGTATTCCGGTATTCTTTTCCTGAAAAAATTTAATTTTGTCTCTCCTGCCAGATCTAATATGTATTTATATAAATCTTTTTTATTCACAAAATACTGATAAAAACTTCCTTTAGCAATATCTGCTTTTTCTATTATTCTATTTATACTTGTTTTTAGATAGGGAAAAGAAGCAAATTCATCAACAGCTGCAGCAACAATTCTCTGTTTTTTTTCTGCAGGCAGATTAAAAAAAGTCTGTTTGGGCATATTATTTTCACCTTCTCTGCTATTTAAAAGTATGACTTAATAGTCATGTGACTTTATAGTCATATTATACTCCTGTTATTTGTTTGTGTCAACTATGATTAAGAAATGTTTCACATGATTTTATGTATTTTTTTATACATAAATTGGCCCTTTCCCAGGCCAATTTATGTTCATCACATTATTTATTATTTTAGAGCTCTTTTACACAGAAAGGTTTTTTTCAACACTGATAATTTGCTATTATAAACCAAATTGGTTTTTAGAAACTGTAGACCATACCAAAGTTCAATCCTGTTATTTCCTGTTCTGCTTTAATTAAATCATCATCTAATTCATCAATTTTTGTATCCTCATCTACTTCCATTTTCTCATAATTTAATTCAGCATAATAATTTACTCTGTTATTATAATCATATATTATTTTCAGATCAGCCATAAATGCATCTCCTTCTCCTTCACCAGTAATGCTTTCACTGGTGCTCTCCCATTTATGATTAAGGTCTAAACCTAAAAAGGGAGAATAATTTAATGAGCCCTCTAAACCATATTTTTTGAAGTCATTTTTGAACTTAACTCCCAGATAAGGCATTGAATATTCAGCATTATATGTCCAAAAATCACCTGAATAGTCTGTATTATTGAGATTATTATGCGCATCTACAGCTGTTGCCTTATAATCTGTATTTTTATATCCTGCTTTAAAGGCATAATTAAACCCTGCTCCACCATAGTATTTACTCACGATATTAAGATCATATTTTTTATAATCTGCATCTTCTGCATCTGCCTCCGCATCAAATACCACATCACCTTTTGTTCCATTATTATAAAAATGATCCACATTTTTCATTTCTCCAGCACCATCATCAATATTAAAAGCAAAATTT
Source organism: Bacillota bacterium (assembly GCA_051747745.1). GTDB lineage: Bacteria > Bacillota > Halanaerobiia > Halanaerobiales > Halanaerobiaceae > QPJE01. The sequence continues at coordinate 3,615 of JBNJGL010000024.1, forward strand.
AAGTTGAACTCACTTAAATAGCTATTATCAAGTTTTCTATTCCAACCCAAATCCAGCATAATTAAATCTGTGGAAAAATTATAATTTTCTATAAAATCATTACCATCATAGTAATATTCTTTTTCGAAGTATGTTTCTCCATTGAGAAAATTGAGAGACACATCCACATTGTTCTGCGCGATTACAGCAACTGAAGTAAAAATCATCGCAAATAGTAGAACTATCAAAATCCAACTCAATCTTTTCATTAGAATACCCCCTGTTTTTTGAATTATCATTCTATTCTTACAATACAACAAAAACAGCTGCATCCCTTTTTTGATTTTTTATAATTTAAAAAAACTTTCAATTTCACTCTCTGCTGTAACATAGAAATATGTGAATAATCAATTTTTAAATATAAGTGTTGCACTCAAGTTTATATATGATATAATAAAAGAAAGATCAAAGGAGATGATAATAATGACTGAAAATAAAAATGTATGTTCTCACTGTTACACTCCTCTGGTTGATGCAATAAACAGAAAAGAATTAAAACAGGGTTTTCTGGTATGTAAAGAATGTGGATCAAAGGTAGTTTTTGATGGAAATGTTTCAGATTTACCGGAAGATCTGCAGAAAGAACTTAAAGAACATGGATTAGCATAGCTTATTAAATTTAAAAAACTCACCTCTGTTAATGTTATCTCATAACTTATCTGAGATTATTAACAGGGTGAGTTCTCTTTTTATGGTTTATATTCTTTAACTGTTTGTTTATTTTTCCTGAACAGATATTTTCAATTCTGCAGATATGTCATCATATATCTTTACATCAATCTTATGCATTCCCAGAGTTTTGATATGATCATCGAGATCTATTTTTCTTTTGTCGATATCATAACCTTTCTCTGCCGCTGCTTCTGCAATATCCTTTGTTGTTACCGAACCAAATAATCTTCCACTTTCCCCAGCCTTAACTTTAACAACAAACTTTTCTGCTTCAAGCTTATCTTTCAGCTGTTTTGCTTCATTCCTTCTTGCTTCTTCTTTTTTCTCTTTTTTTCGTTCTTTCTGTTTGAGCTGCTTTATTTTTCCTTCAGTTGCCTCAACTGCCAGACCACGGGGGAAAAGATAGTTGCGTGCATACCCATCTGCTGCGTCTACAACATCACCTTTACTTCCAAGTTTTTTTACATCTTTTTTTAAAATTACCTTCATAAGTTCTACCTCCTATTTCAGGGATTTTAACCAGGTTGATTATTCTGCTTTCTTAAATTAAACCACATATCTATAAATCCCAGTAATATTAACGCCATTGGAATAGGCGGCAGTATAAGTATTACAAACACTGCCAGAATTTTTGGTAAAAAAGAATCTGTTTTTGCTGAAATAAAATACATTAAAACAGCCAATCCCTGTAAAAATGCTAAAAAGAATAAATATATGTTTATGTTGAAAAAAATAGGATTATTTTTCAAAAAAAGCGAAACAACTACTGCAGCAGAAATTGTCCAGCGGGGCATAAACCACCTATTAAATCTTTTATATATTTCAATGTTTAACCCTCGCCTTCTTAAATACCAGGCAGAAATATAATAATTAAAAATACCTGTTATTGTTGAAGATACTGTCAGCAGGGCTGGAAAAATCATACTTATAAATCCTATCTGTGCATTTACCAGCTGTTCTATTGAAGCCTGGTCCAGATCACTGCTAAAACTCTGCACTGCATCCTGAACAAAACTCTGCAGGTTAACACCTAAAATATAATCTGCAACCAGCATTATTAATGACTGTGAAATTATTACAGCAATGATTGATATTATTAAGGTTTTCTTTGGAGAAAGTCTTTCTTTTATCACGTTTCCTATAACAAAACCTACCAGTCCAAAGCCAATTACCGTCATTAAACCCATTAATGGTCCAAATAATGATCCGTTTATCAATGCAGCCAGTGCAATGACAGTTATTACTCTACCTGTTTTTGCCTTCTGGACCAGATAAACTACAGGTACCGGCCACAAGATCATTACTGCAAGACTAAAAATTGGTAAATAAAAATTTACCATTGTTAATAATATTATATAAATAATAGTTTTTATACTATCTTTGTATTCGCTAATATTCATCTGCCGTTATCACCTCATCTGACGGCAAAAGCTGTCACATAATTATAATGATATAAATTGAGGAGGCGCAATTTAACATTTTGCCTCCTCGATTATTATTTATTCTTTTACATATGGTAACAAAGCTACTGTTCTAGCTCTTTTGATAGCTTTAGTTATGTCTCTCTGATGTTTTGAACAATTTCCTGTTATTCTGCGTGGAATAATTTTACCACGATCAGTTAGGTATCTATTTAAAGTTCTTAAGTCTTTATAATCTATTTTTTTATCACTGCCGCAAAAATGACAGGATTTATTGTGTCCTCTTGCCATTATTCTACCTCCTTTTTAAAATGGTACGTCAAAATCATCTGGATCGAATTCGTCATCAAAGTTTTTATCAAATTCCTTCTGATCGGAATTACTCTGTTCATTTGTTTTATTTTGATTTGGCTGATTATTATTTTGACTTCGATTTTGACTGCTGTTGCCGTAATCTAGAAAACGTACATTATCTGCTGTAACTTCTGGATTTATATAGGTGCGATTATTATTTTCACTTTTTCTTATATGCAGTGAACCATCTACTCCAACCAATCTTCCTTTTCCCAGATGACGGGCACAGTTTTCAGCCAGTCCACGCCAGGTTACAATGTTTATAAAATCAACATCTCTTTCTCCCTGACGATTTGTATAACTTCTCTCCACTGCAAGTGTGAAATTGCAGACTGGAGTCCCATTACTGGTATAGCGAAGTTCAGGGTCACGCGTAAGTCTACCGATCAGTACTATTCTGTTTAACAAGGTTGTTCACCACCCCGGTATAATATTTAAGATTCCTGACGGATTACCAGGTAACGCAGTACACCATCCATAATTTTAAATATTCTTTCAAGTTCTTTTACTACATCTGTATTGGCATTAAACTGAAGAATTGTATAATCTCCTGAACGATAATCTTTTATTTCATAAGCTAATTGCCTTTTACCCCAGGCATCTACACCTGTTACTTCACCATCATGGTCAAGAATAACTGATTTTACTCTTTCTAAAATCGCTTCTTTTTCTTCATTTTCTAGATCTGGCTTGAGGACAAATGTTGTCTCATAAGCTCTTATATTTTCCATAAATTTCACCCCCTCCATGTGGACAAATGGCCCTGCTTCCAGCAGAGCATGGAATTTACCAATCTAAATTATAGCATTAATTTAGACTGGATGCAAATTTTTATTGTCATCTTTTATTGGTACCGGGTACAAAAAACGCTTATAGTACCGGGTACATGTGAAATATTTCATTTGTACCCGGTACTATACATTAAATCTAAAGTGGCATACATCACCATCTTCAATGAAATAATCTTTTCCTTCCAGTCTCAGCAGACCTTCTTCTCTGGCTGCTGCTATTGATCCAGCTTTTTTTAAATCTGTAAAACTTACTATTTCTGCTCTTATAAATCCTTTTTCCATATCAGAATGTATTTTCCCGGCAGCTTCAGGTGCAGTTGCTCCTTTTTTTACTGTCCAGGCTCTGCATTCCTGTTTACCGGCAGTTAAAAAAGTTATCAAATTCAGCAGTTCATAGCTGGCACGTATAACTCTATCCAGTCCTGAACTTTTCAGACCAAGCTCTTCCAAAAATATTTCTTTTTCATCTTCATCCAGCTCGGCGATATCTGCTTCAATTTTAGCGCTAATTTCTACAACTCGTGCTCCATCTCTAATTGCATGTTCTTTTACTTCTTTTACCCTTTTATTATTATCGGTACCAATATCATCTTCATTAACATTGGCCAGATAAATAATTGGCTTGGCACTTAAAAGCTGAAGTTCCTTAATGATTTTTTTTCCAACTTTATTTAATTCAATCTGACGAATGTTTTTACCTTCTTCAAGGGCCTGAGCTATTTTTTTTATAACTTCCAGCTCCTGGAGATATTTTTTATCTCCACTTTTAGCCTGTTTTTCTGTTTTTTCCATTTTCTTTTCGATCACAGATAAATCTGCCATCATAAGTTCTGTATTTATTATATCAATATCTCTATCTGGAGATATTTCCCCATCAACATGGGTTATATTTTGATCATCAAAACATCTTACGACCTGAGCTATTGCATCTACTTCTCTAATATGAGACAAGAATTTGTTTCCCAGCCCTTCCCCTCGACTTGCACCTTTAACCAATCCAGCAATATCTACAAATTCAATTACTGTTGGTGTTGTCTTCTCAGGATCATAAAGTTCAGACAGCCAGTCAAGTCTTTTATCCGGGACTGGGACAATTCCTATATTTGGATCTATGGTGCAGAATGGATAGTTTTCTGCATCGGCTCCCGCCTCTGTTAATGCATTAAAAAGAGTTGATTTACCTACATTAGGGAGGCCAACAATTCCTATTTTCATCTAAAAAATCTTCCTTCCTTCTTTTGATCATTTATTTCTCTGATTATGATTCTTCTCTAATCTATTTTTTTCTTAACACTTTTTTCAAATTTATTTCTCGGCAGCATTATAATTCTGCCACATGTCTCACATTTTGCTTTAAAATCCATACCAACTCTAATAATTTCCCATATATCTCCACCACAGGGATGTGTTTTTTTAAACTGTACTCTATCCCCGGCTTTATAATCTGCTGACATATTACCACTCCTTTAGATAACTTAAAACATCCAAAGATAAAATAACAGCCCAAATCCAATCAACAACAGCAGGCCAACAAGACAGCCTGGTTCTTTATAAAAAGGTTTGTCATTTTTAGCTCTGTGTACAAAACTGCCGTGTTTTCTAGCTTTTTTTAAATATTTAATTGAATTTGCATAATCTCCAGCTTCACGGTATATAACTCCTAAATTATTATAAGCAGGGCCATATTCTGGATCAATCTCCACTGCTTTTTCATATAATTTTTTTGCTCTTTCTTTATTACCCGCTTTTCGGGCTAGACTCCCAAGATTTGTAATCGCAGGAGCAAATTCACTATCAATCTCTACCGCTTCATAAAGTAGCTCTTCTGCTTTTTCTGTTTTATCTTCTCTAATAGCTATTACTGCTAATTTATTGTAGGCCGGAGCAAAATCAGGAAGTTCTTCTACAATATTCTGCAGCTCCTCTTTTGCTTCCCTGTTTCTGCGCTCAAATAATTTGAGAACATTTCTGTATTTTTTGGCCTTATCAGCGGGTAAACTGTCAATATAATCTGATTCTCTCACATTATCACCTGCTCTAATTAGACTTCAGTGTTATATTATATCACAAAGATATACAAAACTGCAAAAAAAAAGCCCCCTTTAAGATATTTCTACCATTAATCTTAAAGGAAGACTTTTAATCAGATTTAGTAACATCCTATTTGCCTATTTTTTCAAAACATTTAGACCAATATTTAGTCATAATATTATTGTTCGTTTTTCTATAACTTATATTACTCAATCTGTTTTAATTTCAGAATTTACCAGCGAAGATTTGGTTCTCTCGCAGCTTTTGTCTCATCTAATTTACGCACAACAGTTGTATGTGGTGCATTCCGAACCATTTCTGGATCTTCTTTTATTTCCCGGGCAATTGTAAGCATAGTGTCTACAAATCTATCCAGAGTTCTTATATTTTCTGTCTCTGTTGGTTCTATCATCATTGCTTCTTTTACAACTAGCGGGAAATATATTGTTGGTGCATACTGGTCATAATCAAGCAGCCGTTTGGCAATATTTAATGTTGATGCACCTTCTTTTTTCTGCTTGCTTCCTGAAAGCACAAATTCGTGTAAACTGTCTTCTGCATATGGAAGTTCAAACTCATCCTGGAGCTTTGTTTTTAAATAATTGGCATTCAGAACAGCATTTTCTGTTGTTTTCTTAAGCCCTTTACCACCTACAGTAACAATATAGCTCCATGCTCTCAGCATAACACCATAGTTTCCGTGAAATGCATGAACCTTTCCAAGTGAATCCGGTCTATCATTATCCCAGAAATATCTATCTTTTCCCTTTTTGAGCACAGGTTTGGGCAGATATGGTGCAAGAAAATCTTTAACACCAACAGGCCCTGATCCTGGGCCACCTCCACCATGAGGAGTTGAAAATGTTTTGTGAAGATTGAAGTGAAGAACATCAAAATCCATATCTCCAGGTCTTACATAACCCATTACTGCATTCATATTAGCTCCATCGTAATAAAGCAGGCCGCCTTTATCATGTACTATATCGGCTATTTCTAAAATATCTTCTTCAAATATACCCAGTGTATTTGGATTTGTAAGCATTAATGCTGCAACATCTTCATCCATCGCTTCTTTTAAAGCATCTACATCAACCATACCTCGTTCATTTGAAGATATTTCTACCACATCATATCCAGCCATCATTGCACTTGCCGGATTGGTACCATGTGCTGAATCAGGTACAAGAACCTTAGTTCTCTCATCATTTTTCTTTTCAAAGTACTGATGAATTATCATCATACCTGTTAGTTCCCCGTGAGCACCAGATGCAGGCTGTAAAGTTACCTCATCCATTCCACTTATTTCAGCAAGATGCTGTTTGAGTTCATATAATATTTCTAAAGATCCCTGAACATGTTCGTCTTCCTGATATGGATGGATATTGGTTAGTTCAGCAACTCTGGCTACATTTTCATTCCTTTTGGGATTGTACTTCATTGTACAGGATCCAAGTGGATATATTCCGGAATCAACACCATAGTTAAGTTCTGATAAGGCAGTATAGTGCCTTACAACATCAACTTCACTAACTTCAGGCAGCCCAGGACTTTTTTCTCTAATATAATCGGAATAATAATTATCTAAATCTGATTCTTCTACATCCAAAGGTGGCAGTGTATATCCTTTTCTTCCCGGACTGCTGTAGTCTCTAATTAATAGTTCTTCCACTTAAACCACCTCCAATTTTTCTACTAACTGATCCATTTCTTCTTTTGTCCTCTTCTCCGTCGCACAGACAAGCAGACCATCTCGGTTAGCTTCATTTAAATCATACCCTGCTATAATATTATCTTCAAGCAGGCTGTTTTTAATTTTTTCTAAATCTCTGTCACTTTTAACCACAAATTCAAAAAAGAAGTTATCTTTATTTACTACCTGATAGCCATCTAAGTTATCAATTTTTTCTGCGAGATAGTGAGCTTTGTGAAATGACTGTTCTGCTACCTCTTTTAGGCCTTCTTTGCCCATTGTTGCCATATAAATAGTGGCTATCAGAGCATTAAGAGCCTCATTTGTACAGATATTAGAAGTAGCTCTTTCTCTTCTAATATGCTGTTCACGGGTCTGCAGTGTTAATACAAAACCCTCTTTTCCTTCTACATCAGTTGTTTTACCGACAATCCTGCCCGGCAGCTGACGTATATAACTTCTTTCATCTTTTGTTGACATAAAGCCCAGATATGGTCCGCCATAATTAAGACCATTTCCAAGATTCTGCGCTTCACCTACAACTATATCTGCTCCAAATTCGGCCGGAGCTTCTAACAATCCCAGCAAAATGGGATTCGCTATTACTACAAAAACGGCTTTTTTAGCATTATTAACCATTTTCCCTATTTCTTCCATTTTTTCTATAGAACCAAGGAAGTTTGGATATTGGACAACTACTACAGCAGTATCATCATCAAGTTCTTCCCCAATTTGCTCAGGAGATACAGCTGTACCATCTGTTTTAATATCGACAAACTCAAGGTCCTGATGTCTTCCGTATGTTCTAATAACTTCCCTGTAGGCTGGATTAACTGTTTCTGGAAGTATAACTTTTTTTCTGCGCGAAATCCTTGCTCCCATCACAACAGCTTCAGCTGCTGCTGAACCACCGTCCAGCATAGAAGCATTTGTTACATCAAGGCCTGTAAGCTCTGATACCATACTCTGATATTCATATATAGCTTCCAGAGTTCCCTGACTCAATTCCGCCTGATAGGGTGTATATGCTGTGTAAAATTCTGACCGTAAAATCAAATGGTCAATAACTCCTGGCACATAATGATCATATGCTCCAGCACCTAAAAAGGATGTCAGATTTTCTAAACTCTTATTTTTTGCTGCATGCTTTTGAACTTTTCTCACAAGTTCAAGTTCAGAAATTCCATCTGGAATATTTAATGGTCTATCTAAAGCTACTTCTTCTGGAATCATATCAAAGAGCTCTTCGACAGCTTTAACACCTATCTCTTCCAGCATTTCCTTTCTTTCAGTTTTTGTATTGGAAATATAATCCATTATTATGCCTCCTCAATAAACTCTGTATACTCCTCAGCGCTGAGAAGTTCTTCAAGTTCTGCTTCATCACTCATTTCTATCTTTATTAGCCAGCCATCACCATATGGATCTTCATTGATGAGTTCTGGATTGTCAAATAATTCTTCATTAACTTCAACTATTGTTCCGCTAACCGGAACAAATACATCAGAAACAGCTTTAACAGATTCTAAAACTCCAAAACTGTCATGCTGATTGAAATCATCATCAACATCAGGCAGCTCTACAAAAACAATGTCTCCCAGCTCTTCCTGGGCAAAATCAGAAATTCCTATTACTGCAGTGTTACCTTCCTTTTTTAACCACTCATGATCTTCTGAATAAATTAAATCTTTTTTTACAGCCATCTTTTATTCCTCCTCAAAAATTTTTAATTAAATTAATTCCTCTTTTTAAACAAAAACGCCTTCAACTATTTCTGCTTTAACAAAGCGATTCCTCACCTTAATTTCTATTTCTCTGCCCTCTTTTATAATTTCTTTGTCAATATAGGCAAGCCCAATATTTTCTTCCAGAGTAGGTGAGTAACTACCACTTGTAACTACACCAACTTTTTCTTCATTATGATATACTTCATAACCGTGTCTTGCTATTCCCCGGCCTGTAACTTTAAATCCAACAAGCTTTCTCGGATAACCATTTTCCTTATATTCTTTTATTTTTTCTCTGCCAATAAAATCACCTTTGTCTAGCTTAACAGTCCATCCAAGTCCGGCTTCCAGTGGGTGATTTTCTTCTGTCATGTCATTACCATAAAGATTCATTTTCTTCTCCAGGCGCAGTGTGTCTCTAGCTCCCAGTCCTGCAGGTTTTAAACCATGTTCTTTACCTGCTTCCATCAGGCTTTCCCACAGTTTTTCTGCTTCTGATGCAGGAAGATAAAGTTCATATCCTAATTCACCGGTATATCCAGTGCGAGAAACAATAGCTTCAACTCCTGCAACTTCTGAAATATTGAAATTGTAATATTTCAGTTCTTTCAAGTTTATGTTAGTTAATTTTTGTAGTATGTTCATGGACTCAGGTCCCTGTAGTGCAATTAATGCATAATCTTCTGACTTATTTTCTGCTGCTGTGTCTTCCAGAAGATGAGTACTTATCCACTTATAATCTTTTTCAGTGTTTGAGGCATTTACAACAAATAAATATTTGTTGTCCTCAAGTTTATACACCAAAAAATCATCAATAATTCCTCCATCTTCTTTACACATCGGTGTGTAGACTATTTCACCTTCTTTCAACTTTGTTACATCATTTGTGATCAACCTCTGAATCGAGTCTTCTGCTCCCTTTCCAGAAACAATAATCTCTCCCATATGAGAAACATCAAAAATACCGCATTTTTTTCTTACAGCCTTATGCTCTTCTATAATACTGCTGTATTCTACGGGCATCTCCCATCCACCAAAATCAATCATTTTCGCCCCAAGTTTCTTGTGAGTTTCATTTAACGGGGTCTTTTTCATTATTACACCTCCTTGACATAGTAAAAAAAACAGAGAGCCGGATAAATCCGACTCTCTGTTCATGTGCTGTCCAGAGTTTCGTCCACCCAGATTCTTTTTACCTGAGAGTTTCGGGTTTCCCCTTGCTCCTTCGGCGCCTTCTTTAAGGACTCTCACCTGGGTTTCAACCGAGTATATTCTGTTCATTTCATTTTTATTATAACTCATTTTTTAAGATATTGCAAAATTTTCTAAAAATTATTTTTATCACAAAGTACCTTCGCTTTTTAGATATTTGTTTTAATAATTGACATATTTACGTGGATTTTCAGGTACACCATTTTTTCTTATCTCATAATGAAGGTGAGGACCCGTGCTTCTGCCAGAATTTCCTGAATAAGCAATTAGCTGTCCTTTCTTCACTTTCTCTCCAACAGAAACTGCAATTTTATTGAGATGAGCATAATAAGTAGTATACTGATTGCTGTGCTTAACTTTAACCAATCGTCCGTATCCACTTGACCATCCAGCAAATATTACTTTCCCTTCAGCCGCAGAAATTACCGGTGTATTATAATTAACTGCTATATCAAGTCCATCATGAAATTCCTGCCTTTTTAAAATTGGGTGATACCTCCATCCAAATTCAGCAGATATCCTTCCACTGGCTGCAAGAGGCCAGATAGATGGTTTTGTTCTCATTTCTTTTCTAACTTTTACAGCTTTATTTTTGATTATTCTTTCATTTTTCTCAACAACAGAAATATCATCTTTTAATCTTGCAATTTCATGCTGCATATCATTTATCAATTCTTCTGTTCCTTTATAATAAAGTCTAAAATCAGATCCTCCGATTGGAAGTCCCTGAAGAATCAAGTTTTCGTTATAGGAAAAAACCGTTTCTAGCTTTAACTGTTCACTGTCCAGCTCAATTTCTTTACCGGCAGCAAATTCTTCTGCAAATTCCTGCTGTTTTAGTTTTATATTATTAACTGTGATATTTATTTTGTCAGTTTTTTCAGCAAGTTTGTAAATTTTATTTGTCAATTCTATATTTTCTTTTCTAACAGATTCCAATTTTTTTACTTCGTTTTCCGTTTCTCTGTAAGCAGTATAATAATAATTTGACACAAAAAATCCTGCTGTCAGACAAGAAATAATTAATAAAAAAAGAAGTATAGTTATGTAAACTGGAATTTTTACTATTTTACTGTCATTTTCACCTTTCTGATGATATACAATATTTAATTTATTTGTGAAAAATTTCTTTATTTTTAAAAAATATTTTTTCACACTTTTATTCCTCCTTACACCGGCTTTTTCTTAAAAAAATATGCCGGCAAGAATAATCGCAACCGCAAGTGAGGGAAGAAGATTACCTGCTTTTATTTTAACTGCTCCAAGCATATTTAATCCTATTGCAACAATTAAAAGTCCACCTGTAGAAGTCATTATACGGATCATATCCGCTGTCAGTATCTTTTCGGCATATGATGCTGCAAGAGTTATTCCGCCCTGATAAATTAGTACAGGCAGGGCAGAAAAAGCCACTCCTATTCCTGTAGTAGCTGCAAAAGCAATAGAAGTGGTCCCATCCAGAAGTGATTTTGTAAATAAAATACTGGGATCTCCATTAAGCCCATCCTGAATAGATCCCATAATTGCCATTGCTCCTACACAAAAAATTAAGCTTGTCTGTACAAATCCCTGTACAAAAAGATCATCCTCACCACCAAATCGGTGTTTTAACTTTTCGCCAAATTGATTGAGTCTCTTTTCTATACCAAAGACTTCTCCAATTACTCCCCCAATAACAAGACTAAAAATAACCAATAAAGTATCAATTGATTTTTCTATACTAAAAGCCATCTGAAAACCAATTAAAAGAACCGCCAGACTGATTCCCTGCATTACTGTATTCTGTATTTTTTTCGGAAAACGTCCGCGAAATATAATTCCTACTGTACTGCCGGCCAGAATAGCCGCCACATTTACCACTGTACCTACCATATTAACACCTACCTGCTCACTACTTTATATTTATACTATTGATTCTTCTATTTCACTTTCTCTTTGAGGACAGAATAGTTCTTTTAATTCTTCTACAAATTCATTTCTGGTCAGAATCATAAGGAAATCCCCTTTTTTTATATAGGTATTTCCTCTGGGAACTATGGGATTTTCTCCTCTTAATATTGTAACTATTACAGATTCCAGAGGAAGATCCAGGTCTCTAATCAGCATGCCTTTTGCTGGTGCTTTTTCCTTAACCGTTAATCTAATCATCTTCATCTCATCATCTTCACTTAAAAAGTTATCATGCATTTCTGCAAGAATATCTTCCTGATCGACAAGAGCGGTTAAAATTGACGCACTGCTGATAGCTACATTAACCCCAAGCCAGTTAAATAATTTTTCATTACCTGGAGTATTAACTGTTGTGAGAGTACGTTTAATATCAAACTGCCTTTCAGCCAGCTGACAGATAACCATGTTATCCTGATCATCTCTGGTGGCTGCAAGAAGAAGGTCTGCTTCTTCCGCTCCTGCTTTTTCCAGCACATCTTTTTCTGAACCATCACCATTTATAACTTCTACTCCATACTGTTTTGAAATTAAATTTGCCTTTTCTTCATCCTGTTCAACTACTACTATCTGGTGGTCTTTTTTTACCAGATCTCGACAGAGATACCTTCCTAATTTACCTCCACCGACTATAATTATAAACATTTTTACACCCCACAAAAAAATAGTTGATGTTTCATGTGAAACAAAATCAACTTAATTTTTTAATCATTTCTCTCATTTTGTCTATACTATCTATTTCAATCATAAGTACATTATTCTTTTTCTTCTGTTTAATTTTAACCTTACTTCCCAACTTATCAGATAAATTTTTTGCAGCCTGCTTCCATTCTTCAGGCAGTTCCCTTTTTTTTCGGCTTTTCTTCTGACCAGCTGGATTTTTTAACTTATCTACATAATTTTCTGTTTCTCTCACAGTTAAATCTTGAATAATAATATTTTCACAGGCAGCAACCTGTGCAGGTTCATCATCAAGACCCAAAAGAGCTCTAGCGTGACCCACAGAAATTGTGCCCCGCGAAAGATGATTTTTAACTTTATCAGCCAGATTTAACAGCCTTACCATGTTGGCAATATTAGAACGGCTTTTCCCAACTTTTTCTGCAACTTCTTCCTGTGTGAAATTAAACTCTGCCATCATCTGTTTATATGCCTCTGCCTCTTCGACGGGATTCAGATCTTCACGCTGTATGTTCTCAATTAAAGCTATCTCTAAAACTTCCTGATCGGTGAAATCTCTAATGACTGCCGGAATTTTATCAAGACCTGCTTTTTCAGCAGCTCTCCAGCGGCGTTCACCTGCCACAAGCTGATATTTTTCTGCTTTTATTTTTCGAACTGTTACAGGCTGGATAACACCTTTTTCTTTAATAGAATCACTCAATTCCAGCATTGATTTTTCATCAAAGTTTTTCCTTGGCTGATATGGATTTGGCTCAATATTATCTATGAATATATTTTCTATGCTGCTGGAATCTATATTCTCCTGATCATTTATTAAAGCACTCAAACCTTTTCCGAGTCTTTTTTTACTCATTATTAATCACTTCCTCTGCAAGATTTCTATATGCTTCTGCTCCACTGGAATTGGAACTGTAACTTAAAATAGGTTCTCCAAAACTCGGAGCTTCACTGAGCCTGACATTGCGTGGAATAACTGTATCAAAAACTAGATTTGCAAAATAATCCTTTACTTCTTCAATTACCTGCTGAGAAAGATTTGTCCTGGCATCATACATTGTCATTACAACACCTTCTATTCGTAAATCCGAATTTAAATTCTTTCTCACCAGTTCAATAGTCTGCATAAGCTGGCCCAAACCTTCTAGTGCATAATATTCACACTGAATGGGAACCATAATACTATCTGCAGCTGTAAGTGCATTTAAAGTAAGCAGGCCAAGAGATGGCGGGCAGTCTATTATTATATAATCATACTGATCTACTATAGGTTTTACAGCAGTTTTCAATCTACTTTCCCGGGAAATAATTGAAACTAATTCTATTTCCGCTCCTGCTAATTCTATATTTGCAGGAATTATGTGAAGATTTTCTGTTTCCGTTTCCACAACAGCTTTCTCCACTGCTGCATCTTCAATTAAAACATCATATGTAGTAATTTCAGCACTGCTTTTTTCTATCCCTACTCCACTTGTGGCATTACCCTGTGGATCGATATCTATCAGCAGTACTTTGTATCCGTTTTCTGCAAGTCCAGCTCCCAGATTAACAGCTGTTGTGCTTTTTCCCACTCCACCTTTTTGATTAACAATAGCTATTTTTTTGCCCATCATTTCACCTCTTTCAAACGGCATCTGCTTTATTTTTGTAATTTTATATTAAACTCTATATACTCTTCACTTTCTTTTTTATCAATATCAATGTCGACTCCAGAATCTTTTATCTCTGTAATAGTTTTTTCTAAAGAATTAACAAAAATTCTTAAATCAGAATAAACTCTTTTTATTTTTTTCTTTCCTTTTTCTTCATTTTTGTCTAAATATTTTTTTATTAATTTGTCCGTTTCTCTCACTGTTAGCTCGTTTTTTATAATTTTTTTCAGGATAATTGTCTGTTCTTTTTCTGACTCCAGTTTTAATAATGCCCTTGCATGCCGTTCACTTAAAGAAGGAAGTTTCATTTTTTCTCTGATAGATTCAGGCAAATTGAGTAGTCTAACTTTATTAGCAACTGTAGACTGACTTTTCCCCACCCTATCGGCAAGTTCCTGTTGAGTTAGATCAAATTCATCAAGCAGACGGGCATAAGCCGCAGCTTCCTCCATAAAATTCAGATCTTTTCTTTGAAGATTTTCAACTAGAGCAATTTCAGCCATTTCTTGATCAGTAAAATTCCTAACAACAGCTGAAATTTCCTTTTTTCCTGCCCGAACTGCAGCCCTTAATCTTCTTTCACCAGCAATAAGCTGATATTTTTCACTCAATTTTCTAACAGTTATTGGCTGTATAATTCCAAAGTTTTCAATAGACGCTGCCAGTTCAAGTATCTCATCTTCATCAAAATCTTTTCTTGGTTGAAAAGGATTTGTATCTATTTTTTCTACAGAAATCTTTGTTATATTTTCTTGAGCATCATCTCTGCTCAAAAAGGGTATCTTCATTAGACTTTACCTCCCGTCTACTCCAACTATATTATTCTTTACTTCCAACTGAATTCCTTCTTTTTATAAAGGACGTTTTTCAGGAATACCAGCTCTTCTTGGATATTTTTCATCTGTATATCCAGTTTTTCTTATCATTAAAATATATCTTTCGGCTGATAATCCAGGGACATCAACCTTCAGTGTTTTTTCAATTCTTCCACCTAAAACTTCTAAAGCATTATCGGCTTTATCAATCTCTTTTTTATAATCTGGACCTTTGTATAAATATGCAAAGCCAGCATTTCTTACAAAAGGAAGAACATATTCCAGCAAAATATTTAGTGGAGCAACTGCTCTGGAAGTAACAAAATCAAATGATTCTCTCCAGCCTTCTATATCTGCTAAATCCTCCGCTCTTCCATGAGTTGCTTCCACACCACTAATTTTAAGTTTATAAATAAGCTGATTTAAGAAATTAATTTTTTTACTGGATGAATCTATTAAATAAAATCCATCACCTGGCAAAAACAACTTTAATATCAATCCGGGAAATCCAGCACCTGTTCCTATATCCAGCCAGCGATGTGTTTCTTCATTATTAATATGGGGAAGAAGAGCCAAAGAATCCAGGAAATGTTTTTTTATCACTGCTTCCGCTTCTACTATTGAAGTAAGATTGTATTTTTTGTTTTCAGTTTTCAAAAAATTATAATATACCCACAGCTGTTCCAGCTGTTCAGTACTGTAATATATATTTAGAGTTTCCAACCCACTACTTATTTTGTTTTTAAATTCTTTTTTATTCATTTCAATTATTACTACCCCTTTTTCTGTTAAACTGTTCTATATATATCATCAGAACTGAAATATCTGCTGGAGATACCCCGGAAATTCTGGAAGCCTGTCCAATAGATAAAGGTTTAATTTTATTCAATTTTTCCCTTGCCTCAAGCCGCAAGTTTTCCAAACTGCTGTAATCTATATCTTCAGGAATTTTTTTCTCTTCCATTTTTCTAAATTGTTCCACCTGTGAAAGCTGTCTATCTATATAACCTTTATATTTTACCTGGATTTCCACCTGCTCTATAACCCTTTCTGGTATTTCTGGCAAATCATCTGCAAACTCATGCAGATCTGTATACCCTATTTCCGGTCTCCTCAGCAGAGCTGAAAGATTTACCGGTTTGCTCAAATTACCACTTCCAATTTTTTTGAGTTTTTCTAAAACTTCAGGGGTCGGATTCACCTGATTTCTGTCATCTCTTAAATATGAGAGAGTATTTTCTACTCTGTTTAATTTTTCTTTAAATTTCTTATATCTCTGTTCTGATACAAGTCCTACCTCATATCCCAGTGGAGTTAAACGCTGATCTGCATTATCCTGGCGCAGCAGAAGTCTGTATTCCGCCCGGGAAGTCATTATACGATAGGGTTCTGGCGTTCCTTTAGTTACAAGATCATCTATTAAAACTCCTATATAAGCCTGTGACCTTTTTAATATAATTGGTTCTTTTTCCTGAAGACTTAAAGCTGCATTTATTCCAGCTATTAAGCCCTGCCCGGCTGCTTCTTCATAACCTGAAGTTCCATTGATCTGGCCAGCTGCATATAAACCATCTATTTTTTTAAGTTCAAGATCTAATTTTAATTCTTCTGGATCCAGACAATCATATTCTATTGCATAACCAGGCCTCATAATCTCTGCATTTTCCATTCCCGGAATAGTTCTTACCATTTCAATCTGAACATCCTGAGGTAAACTGGTTGATAAACCAGAAATATAATATTCGTCAGTTCCCAGGCCTTCCGGTTCTATAAAAAGCTGGTGTCTACCTTTATCCGGAAATCTCACAACTTTATCTTCTATTGAAGGGCAGTATCTGGGGCCAACTCCTTCAATCACACCACTAAAAAGGGGTGTTCTCATTTTATTTTCATGAATAATCCTGTGAGTTTCAGCCGTTGTATATGTCAGATAACACATGACCTGTTCTCCAGTCAGAGGATCAGATTCGAATGAAAAAGAAAGGCCTTCCTCTCCGGGCTGGGGTGTCATTTTGCTAAAATCAAGTGATCTTTTGCTAACTCTGGCCGGAGTTCCAGTTTTGAACCTACGGATAGAGATATTAAGGTCTTTTAAATTTCCTGATAGTTTATTGGCTGGATACTGCTGATTTGGCCCGGCATTAAATTTTGCATCACCTATAATTATTCTTCCTTTAAGAAAAGTTCCTGTTGTAAGTATAACTTTTTTTCCGGCAAAAAATACCCCCGTTTTTGTTACGACACCTTTTACCTCTCCATTTTCTACAACTATTTTTTCAGCTATTTGCTGTTTCAAATCAAGGTTTTCCTGGTTTTCCAGCACCTGTTTCATTCTTAAATGGTAGGCTTTTTTATCTGCCTGTCCTCTCAAGCCATGTACTGCAGGCCCTTTACTGGTGTTTAGCATTCTTATTTGTATCATAGTTTCATCCATATTTTTAGCCATTTCTCCACCAAGGGCATCAATTTCTCTGACAATATGTGATTTACCAGGTCCTCCTAAAGAGGGGTTACACGGCATAAAAGCAACATGGTCTAAATTTACTGTTAGAGTCAGTGTTTTAAATCCCATTCTAGCCGGAGCAAGTGAGGCCTCACATCCTGCATGTCCGGCACCGATTACAATTACATCATATTCAGTTGGATATTTATGATAATCCATTATATTCTCCTTTCTTTATTTCCCCAGACAAAAGTCAGTGAAAATTCTATCTATAATATCTTCAGCTACCGTTTCTCCGGTAATTTCTCCCAGAGCATTAAGGCAGTCTTTTAAATCAATCGTTAAAAAATCATAAGGTAAATTTGTTTCATGTGAAACAATAACCCGTTTTACAGCTTCTAAAGCCTTTTTTAATGCATTTTTATGCCTGCTTCTGGTAATAATTAAATCTTCATCTGTTTCAATTTCATCTTTTAATATTTCATCCATAATAGCATTTCGTAAAGTATCGAGTCCTTCTTCTTCCAAAAGTGAAATCCAGAGTATATTATGCTCATTGAATTCTTTTTCAATATTACTGCGATTTAATTCTGGATTTAGATCAGTTTTGTTTACAATTACTATAACCGGCTTTTCTTTTATTAGTTTATAAATTTCTTTATCTTCCTGGGTAAGCCCCTGACTTATATCCAGCATAAAAAGTACTAAATCTGCTTTTGCTGCAGACTGACGAGTCCTTTCCACGCCTATTTTTTCCACTTCATCTTCTGTATTTCTAATACCTGCCGTATCAATTATTTTTAAAGGAATTCCCTTCAAATTAACATATTCCTCTATAACATCTCTTGTTGTTCCAGGTATGTCTGTTACAATCGCTCTTTTTTCCTCAAGAAAATAATTTAATAAACTTGATTTTCCCACATTTGGTTTTCCAACAATTACTGTTTTCAAACCTTCTTTATATATTTTCCCCTGCTGACTTGTTGAAAGAAGTTTTTTAATCTCTTCTTTTATATATTTAAGCCGTTCTGCTAATTTTTCTGAAGAAAAACCTTCTATCTCATCTTCAGGATAATCAATTGCAGCTTCCAGGTGTGCTAAAATTTCTACAGCTTCTTCTTTTATTTCATCTACCTTTTTTGAAAGTTTTCCACTCAACTGTTCAACAGCTATATCAAGTCCTTTGTCTGTTTTTGAGTTTATTATTTCTATAATAGCTTCTGCCTGGGCCAGATCTATACGACCATTCAAAAATGCTCTCCGAGAAAATTCTCCCGGTTCAGCAAGTCTGGCTCCATTCTCCAGAACCAGATCCAGAACACTTCTCAATGGTGTCATACCACCGTGGCAGTCAAATTCTAAAACATTTTCTCCAGTAAAAGAACTGGGGCCTCTCATTAATAAAGCTACAACTTCATCAATTTTTTTGTTTTTTTTAGGATCAACTACAAAACCATAGTGAGCCGTATATGTTTTCTGTTCAGAAATTTTCTTATTTTTTTTTGCACTTCTAAAAAGATTATCTCCAATTTTGTATGCATCCGGTCCACTAATGCGTATTTTCCCGGTTCCACCAGTACCAAAGGGTGTAGCCACAGCTGCAATAGTATCTTCTTTTAAAATATCCATTTTTACACCTCCCGAATAATTTAACCCAGCAGGAAACATCCCACTGGGTTTGAAATTAAATTCTTATCTGCAGATTCCAGTTACTATTTAATAGGTTCAATCATAACCTTGCGAAACGGTTCTTTACCTTCACTATAGGATTTAACTTTAGAATTATCCTTTAATTCCATGTGTATAATTCGCCTCTCATGAGGTGGCATTGGCTCCAGAACAACTTTTCTTCCTTTTTGAACAGCTTTATCTGCCAGTTTTCTGGCCAGTCTTTCCAGAGTTTCCCTGCGCCTATCTCTATATCCCTCTGCATCAAGTAAAATCCTATAATACTCCAGCAGTTCTTTATTAATTACTATTGAACTGAGGTACTGAAGTGCATCCAGTGTTTCTCCTCTGTGTCCAATTACAAGCCCCAGTTCCGGACTTTTTAGATTATATAAAACCTGTTCATCATCAGTTTTTTCTTCCACAATCTCTACTTCTACATCTAAATTAGCTTTAGTGAAGAGTTTATTGAGAAATTCTTTTCCTTCTTTAATAGGATCAAATTTTTTGCTTACTTCAACAACGGCATCTTTACCACCTATCAGTCCAAGCAGCCCCCTGTTCCCTTCATCTATTACTTTTATTTCTGCTTCTTCTTCAGTAATTCCCAGTTCTTTTAAGGCTTTTCCCACTGCTTCATCGACAGTCTTTGCTTCTTTAACAATACTCTCCATGATTATTCTGCGGCCCCCTTAATTTTACTAGGTTCATTGGATAAAATATATTGTTGAATTACTGTAAATAATGTCGATGTAAACCAGTATAGCAGTACTCCAGCTGGCAGCTGAAATCCAATAAATACTATAAATAGCGGCATGATCCACATCATCATATTTCCTTTTTGGCCGCTTCCCGACATTTTCTGGGTTAAATATGTTTGGCCTATCATTACAACAGCATTTAGAAGAACAATAGCCACATCTGGTTCAGCTAAAGAACCATTCGTTAATGTTCCTATCCAGAGAAAAGTACTACTCTGCATAATTGTTTCCATAGCTAAAATGGAACGGTAAAGTGGTATTAAGATAATAAGCTGCAGAATCATTGGAAGACAGCCTGCTGCAGGATTAATATTATGCTTTTTATAAAGATCCATCATTTCTTCCTGCTGCTTTTCTTTATTATCCTTGTACTTATTCTGAATTTTTTTAATTTCAGGTTGCAGTTCCTGCATTTCCCTCATTGATCTGGTCTGTTTTGCAGTTAATGGATAAAGCAATAACTTTATAATTAAAGTAAAAAGTATAATTGCCAGACCGTAGTTCCCTACCAGACCGTGGATAAATACTAGTGCATTTGTCATAAAATCAATTAACCAGCTAAAAATGAACATTAAATAATTTCCTCCTATTCTACCGGATCATATCCTCCTGAGTGGAATGGATGACAGCGCAGAATACGCTTCAATCCCATCCAACCACCTTTAAGGGCTCCATATTTTAAAACTGCGCGCCTGCTGTACTCTGAACAAGTAGGGTAGTAACGACAGCTTTTAGGAGTCCAGGGAGAGATAACTTTTTGGTAGATATTTATCAGAGACAACAATATTTTTTTCATAAATCTACCTCTCCTAATAATAATTTTCCAATTTATTTAATAAGACCTGATTTTCTGTATAAACGGCGCACATCTCTCTTAAGCTGAGAAAAATCAAGATCTACAATTGGATTACGAGCTATAAAAATAATATCATATGCCTTGAAATCATATTTTTTTTCAAATTCCCGTATAATTTCTCTCAATCTTCTTTTAATTTTGTTCCTTACAACTGCCTTCCCGACTCTTTTACTAACAGATAACCCATATCTATTTTTTTGTAATTTTGTCGGAAGCCAGTATATGACAAGATTTCTAGTTGCATATGACCTTCCATTTTTATAAACTCTTTTAAACTCACTATTCTTTTTTAAACTCTCCACTAAAAGACCTCCCAATAAAACAGTACACAAAAATTCCAATTTATTTTACTCATTCAATTAAAATTATATGTTATTTATATATTAGAGTCAAGGCTTTTTGACTTATCCACAATTATTATTAAAATTATTTTTGTTGATAAATTGTTGATAATCTGTTATTATTATATTGATTATTTGAAAGAAGTTGTTTAACTTTTTTATCAGATTAGTTAACTTACTATTAACAGGTTGTTAATATTTTAATCCACAAAATATAAAAATCAATCATTTTAGCCCTACTTATCCACAAAACATCTGTTTTTTATCCACAAACTGTTGATAACGGACCTCTTTTGTGGATAACTTTTTGTTTTTTATTCACACTTTTTTTTATAAAATTTGCTCATAATGAATAATTTTACTATCATAACAGGTTTATTATTCACCTATTTGCCTGTGGATAACCACTCTATTTTTCCACAAAATTGTGGAAAACTCTATATTTTATCCCCAGGGCTGGGGATAACTTTTCCTAATGATATATTTAATGAACTACAGGAGGTATTTTATGTCTTTTTCGCAAAAGGAACTTGATCACATCTGGAAAAAAACTCTTGAAACAATTAAAGGGCAATTAAGTAATCCCAGTTTTAATACCTGGTTTTCGGAAACAAAACCAGTTACAACAACAAATGACAGTCAATTAATACTTCAGGTTCCAAATAATTTTATACAGGACTGGATTGAAACTCAATATACAGAATTAATTGAAGATATTCTGGTTCAATTAACTGGAAATAAGTGGTCACTAATACTATTGACCCCTGATGAAGTTAAGGATTTTAAGAAAAATGAAGACAGTACTGTTGTTTCTGATGTCGAATCGGAAAAAAATTCTAAAAATGAGTCAGAAGAAACAGCAGAAATTGAACTTCAAAATGGTTTTAATCCTAAATATACTTTTGATACTTTTGTTGTAGGTAACAGTAATCGCTTTGCCCATGCAGCTTCTCTTGCTGTAGCTGAAGCACCTGCCAAAGCATATAATCCCCTTTTTATCTATGGAGATGTTGGTTTAGGTAAAACTCACCTTATGCAGGCAATTGCCCATTTTATTTTAAAAAATAATCCTGATTATAAGGTTGTATATGTTTCTTCAGAAACTTTTACAAACGAATTAATTAATTCAATTAAAGATGACAGTACTGTGGATTTTAGAGATAAATATAGAAATATAGATATTTTACTGGTAGATGATATCCAATTTTTAGCCGGCAAGGAAAGAACACAGGAAGAATTTTTTCATACTTTTAACACATTACACGAATCAAATCGTCAGTTAATTATATCCAGTGATCGCCCTCCTAAAGAAATTCCTACTCTTGAGGAAAGATTAAGATCCCGCTTTGAATGGGGGCTTATTACAGATATTCAAAAACCTGATCTTGAAACAAGGATAGCAATTTTAAGAAAAAAAGCAGATATAGAAAATCTTACAATTCCCAATGAAGTAGTTATTTACATTGCTAATAAAATACAGTCTAATATTAGGGAATTGGAGGGAGCCCTTATTAAGGTTATTGCTTATTCTTCCTTGGTTGATAGAGAAGTCGATGTAGATCTGGCCAGAGAAGCTCTGAAAGATCTGGTTAATAAAAATCAGGAAAAACATATAGAAGTTAATATTGAAAGAATAAAGAAAATAATTATAGAAAATTACAATTTAAAAATGGAAGATATGGAATCCAAAAAAAGAACACAGAATATTGCTTTTCCCCGCCAGATAGCTATGTATCTCTCTAGGGAATTAACAGATTTTTCTCTTCCTCATATTGGAGATGAATTTGGAGGGAGAGATCATACTACTGTAATTCATGCTCATAATAAAATACAGGAGAAAATGGAAAATGAGCTGGATTTTAAAAATAAAATTGATCGTTTAATTGATGAAATCAAGCACGGATAAATTATCAACAAAATCTGTGGATAGTTATTAAGAGTCCTGTTGATAATTTGTTGATAAAATTAAACTGTTATTATGTGGATAACTTTACATCTTTTAATTAACATCTTATCTACAGGCACAATTACTAAACTGTCCTATTGTTAAGGGTTTTCCACATATCAACAGCCCCTACTACTATTACTACTAGTTTTATATATAAATTAACTATAATTTTAAATTTTTGTTTTTGTGGATAACTAAAAAACTGGAGGGATTAAATGTGAATTTTAAAGTAAATCAAAAAGATCTATATAATGGTTTAAATATTGTCCGTCGAGCTATAGCTACAAGCAAAACACTTCCTATTCTCACAGGTGTACATATAAAAGCTGTTTCTGGAAGTGGATTAATTCTCAAAACAACAGATCTGGAGTTGGGAATAGAATACAGAGTAATAGCTGATATAGAAAAAGAAGGCTCAATTGTACTGCCGGCAAATCAACTTTTAAATATTGTTAGAGAACTTCCAAATGAAGAAATTGATTTTAATTTAAATGAGGATAAATGGCAGGTTGAACTTAAATGTTTAAGCTCTTTATTTAAAATTAATGGATATGATCCAGATGAATTTCCAAATCTGCCGGAAGTTAATGAAAATGCAGAATTTACTTTTCCTGCTGCTAAATTAAAAGATATGATAGAAAAAGTAAGAATTTCTACTTCCAGTGATGAAACACAGCCAGCCCTAACTGGTGCTTTATTTGTTATAAAACCGGAAGAAGTTAGAATGGTATCTACAAATACATATAGATTATCTTATATTGAAGCAGAGATGAAGACAAATACAGAGAAAAATGTTGAGGTAATTCTTCCTGGAAGTACTCTTCAGGAATTAAACAGTTTACTGGAAGAGGAAGGTTCTGTTGAAGTTGTAATTGATGAGAATTATGTTAAATTTAAATTTAATGGAATCGTTTTAATATCACGATTAATAGAAGGTAAATTTCCAAATTATGAATTAGTTATACCTGATGAATTTAATTCTAAATTTTACGCTGATTTAGGAAATCTTTATAAAGCAGTCAAAAGAGCATCTTTGATCGCAAAACTTGATGCTAATATAATAAAAATTAAAGCAGATAATAATTTATTGGAAATTGATTCTATTGAGGGAAGTTCTGGTTTTGCACATGAAGAGGTAAATATCGAAATAGATGGAAATGAACAAAATATAAATATAGATGCCGGATATTTACTTGATGTTCTTAAAGTTTTAGATGATGAAGAAGTTAAGATTGAAATGATTGGACCTCTTAATCCACTTGTTATAAAATCTGAAGAAGATAAGTTTATTTATTTAATTATGCCGGTTAGATCACAATCATAGGAAAAGTAATTGGGGAGTGGTATCAATGGAAAAAATTGATATAAATACTGAAACGATTAATCTGGATCAATTTTTAAAATGGGCCAGTATAGTTATGACAGGTGGAGAAGCTAAAAACTTAATTCAGGCAGGAAAAATTGAGGTTAATGGAGAAATAGAAAAGAAGAGAGGTAGAACTTTAGTACCTGGAGATGAAGTAACTTTTTTACCTGATGAAAAAAAATATTTAGTGAGTCGAGGCTAAAAAATGTATCTTGAAAAAATTCTCTGCCGTCAATTTAGAAATTTTGATGAAATAATACTGGATTTAAATCCTAATTTAAATATTTTTCTTGGAGCCAATGGGCAGGGAAAAACAAATCTTTTAGAAGCAATATATATTCTTGCAGCTGCTGATTCTCATAGAACAAATGTTAATTCAGAAATGATAAGATGGAACTCTGATAAAGCTCTTGTTCAGGCTCTTTTAAATAAGAGAGATGGAAAAATGAAATTGGCTATGAAGCTTGACAGCAGTGGGAGAAAAGTTGAATTAAATGATAACCCTCTTTCTAAGATAAATGAAATTATGGGTTATCTTAATGTTGTTCTTTTTTCTCCAGAAGACTTAAAACTTGTAAAAGAAGGCCCGTCACACAGGAGAAAATTTATTGATTTAGAAATTTCTCAGGTAAGCAGATATTATCATCATCTTATGGTAAAATATAATCATATATTAAAACAGAGAAATAATTTATTAAAATCTATCAGAGATAAAAATTCGTCGTCAGGAGGCGATATGCTTTCCGTCTGGGACAGCCAGATTTCTAAGATAGGAAGTAAAATAATTCTCAAAAGAGTAGAGGTTATTGATAAATTGAAAATTTTGGCGAGACTTGCTCAGAGGCAGATTACCCAGGGAAGTGAAGATCTTGAAATAGAGTATGATATTAGTTTAGAAGGATTTTCTAAAAAATTAGGAGAAGCAGAATTAAAAAAACTTTTTGAAGAAAATTTAGTTAAAAATAGAGAACAGGAGATAAATAGAGGTTATACAGTAATAGGTCCACACAGAGATGATTTAATTTTGAAAGTAAATAAAATGGAATTAAGAAAGTATGGTTCTCAGGGACAGCAGAGAACCGCTGCTCTGGCTTTAAAACTGGCAGAGCTGGAATTTATGAAATCTGAAACAGGTGAATATCCAATTTTACTGCTTGATGATGTTTTTTCTGAACTTGATAGTTTTAGAAGAAGTACTCTGCTTAAAATTATAGCAGATAATATACAGACAATTATTACAGCAACAGATGAAGAAAATTTATCAGGTTTGCGTAATAACTCCTATAACATTTATGAAGTTAATAAAGGGAGAATTACAGAAAGAGGGTGAATTTATCACATGTTTTTACATCTTGGTGGTGGTAATATGATTTCTTCAGAGGAAGTAGTATTAATTGCTGATTTGGAAAAGACAACCACCTCAGATATTACAAAAGAATTTATGTCTATTTCTGATGAAGAAGGATTTATTGTTGATTATTCGGGGGGAGATCCCCGTTCTTTTGTGTTGACCGGGGAGACTATTTATCTTTCAATGATCTCATCTAAAACACTGGCAAGCAGAGTAGATAAGTTTATTGAAGAAAATGGGGGATATTGATGGATATTAAAGGGAGAAGAAATTATGAAGCCGAACATATTCAGGTATTAGAAGGTCTGGAAGCTGTTAGAAAAAGACCAGGTATGTATATTGGTTCAACCAGTATTGAAGGCCTTCATCATCTAGTATATGAGGTTGTAGATAACAGTATAGATGAAGCAATGGCGGGTTACTGCAGTGAAATTGAAGTGGAAATAAAACCCGGGAATATTGTAATGGTTAGAGATGATGGGCGTGGAATACCTGTTGAAATACATCCACAGGTAGATAAACCTGCAGTTGAAGTGGTTATGACTACACTTCATGCCGGTGGAAAATTTGGAGGAGAAGGATATAAGGTTTCTGGAGGACTGCATGGTGTCGGTGTTTCAGTTGTAAATGCTCTATCTGAATGGATGGAGATAGAGATTTCCTGGAAAGATGGGAAAGTTTATAAACAGAAATATGAAAGAGGTATACCTGTTTATGATCTCCAGACAGTTGGAACCTGTGAAAGCAGCTGTACAGGAACAATGATAGAATTTAAGCCAGATCCACAAATTTTTGAAGAGGTTGATTTTAATTACAGAGTTATTGCTCAGCGTTTAAAAGAAATGGCATTTTTGAATAAAGGTATAAAAATAAAAATTACAGACTCAAGAGCAGAAAAAGTAGAGGAAGATGAGTTCTGCTATGATGGTGGTTTAATTTCTTTTGTCAAATATTTAAATAAAAACAAAAAAACATTATTTTCTGATCCTATTTATATTGAAGAGGAAGGAGAAGAAGGGTCTTTAGAAGTTGCAATACAGTATCATAATGGATATAATAGTTCAATTTATACATTTGCTAATAATATAAATACTAAAGAAGGTGGAACACATTTAAGTGGATTTAAATCTGCTTTAACAAGGACCTTTAATGATTATGCCCGAAATAAAGAATTTTTGAAGGAAAATGATGAAAATTTAAAAGGTGAGGATATAAGAGAAGGAATAACAGCTATAATAAGTGTTAAATTAGCTGATCCTCAGTTTGAAGGGCAGACCAAAACTAAGCTTGGGAATAGTGAAATGAGGGGATTTGTAGATTCTACTATTTCAGGATTTTTAAAAACATTTTTGGAAGAAAATCCTAAAATTGCAAAGACAATAGTAGATAAAGCACAGAATGCTGCATATGCACGTAAGGCAGCAAGAAAAGCAAGAGATTTAACCAGAAGAAAAACAGCTTTAACTTCTACAGCACTGCCCGGTAAGCTGGCAGACTGTTCCCGGCGCAAGGCAGATGATACAGAGGTTTACATTGTTGAGGGTGATTCTGCTGGTGGATCTGCTAAACAGGGAAGAAATAGAGAATTTCAGGCAATATTACCGTTAAAAGGTAAAATTTTAAATGTGGAAAAATCTCGTTTAAATAAAATTTTAAATAATGATGAAATAAGAGCTCTTATAACCGCAATTGGTACAGGTGTAGGAGAAGAGTTTGATTTAGAAAATTTGCGTTATGATAGAATAATAATTATGACTGATGCAGATGTTGATGGTGCTCATATAAGAACATTACTGCTGACATTTTTCTACCGATATATGAGGCCGTTATTAGATAATGGAAATGTATATATAGCACAGCCACCTTTATATAAAGTTAAAAAGGGTAGAAGAGAAGAATATGTTTACAATGATAAAGCCTTACAGGAACTTCTTGATGAAGTCGGAAGAGATAGAGTGTCTCTGCAGAGATATAAAGGTCTTGGTGAAATGAATCCGGATCAGCTCTGGGATACAACAATGGATCCCGAAAATAGAATACTGCTTCAGGTTAGTATTGAAGATGCTATTATAGCTGACGAAACATTTTCTATTCTTATGGGAGATAAAGTAGCTCCAAGACGAGAATTTATTCAAGAACATGCCCGTGAAGTTAAAAATCTGGATATTTAATTCTATTAAAAGATAAAGGCTGGTGAAATATTTTGGAACAAAAAGCAGCACGAGTAAAGAAAATTGATATAGATCAGGAAATGCGTAATTCTTATCTTGATTATTCGATGAGTGTAATTGTAGGAAGAGCTTTACCTGATGTAAGAGATGGATTAAAACCTGTTCACAGGAGAATATTATTTGCATTAAATGATTTGGGAATGACTTCAAGTAAACCTCATAAAAAATCAGCACGTATAGTTGGAGAGGTACTTGGTAAGTATCATCCACATGGAGATACAGCTGTTTATGATACTATGGTAAGGATGGCACAAAATTTTTCTTATCGTTATCCACTGGTTGATGGACATGGTAATTTTGGTTCTATAGATGGTGATTCTGCAGCAGCTATGCGTTATACAGAGGCCAGAATGGCTCCTATAACTTCAGAATTGTTAACTGATATTAATAAAAATACAGTAGATTTTTTACCTAATTTTGATGAATCTCTGGAAGAACCTAAGGTTTTACCAGCAAGATTTCCCAATTTACTTGTTAATGGAACTTCTGGTATTGCTGTAGGTATGTCTACAAGTATTCCACCACATAATCTGGGTGAAATTATAGATGGTGTAATTAAAATAATAGAAAATCCTGATATTAATATAAAAGAATTGATGAAAATAATTAAAGGTCCCGATTTTCCTACAGGTGGACAGATTATGGGTAAAGGAAGTATTTATAAATCCTATAAAAGTGGACGCGGCAAATTAACTGTTCGGGCAAAAACCAGAATTGAAGATATGTCGGTTAATAGGAAACAGATTATCGTGGATGAACTTCCATATCAGGTTAATAAAGCTCGTTTAATTAAAAAAATAGCTGATCTTGTAAAAAATGAAAAAATAGATGCTATTTCTGATATAAGGGATGAATCTGATAGAGATGGAATGAGAATAGTAATTGAACTTAAAAGAGAGGCTACTCCTGAAGTAGTATTAAATCAGCTGTATAAGCATTCCAGACTACAGGTAACCTTTAGTGTTATAATGATTGCTCTGGTTGATAATGAGCCAAAAGTATTATCCTTAAAGGATATACTTGAACATTATATTGAACATCAAAAAGAAGTGATAAGTAGAAGAACTCAATATGACCTTGATAAAGCTTTAGATAGGGCTCACATTTTAGAAGGATACAGAATTGCTTTAGCAAATATAGATGAAATTGTAGAAATGATAAAAAATGCAGATGATGTTAACACTGCCCGTATTAATTTAAGAGAAAATTATAACTTATCGGAAACACAGGCAGATGCTATATTAAGAATGAGGCTGCAGAGTTTGACAGGATTAGAAAGAAATAAAATTGAAGAGGAATATGCAGAACTGCAGAAAAAAATAGCATATTATCGCTCAATATTAACTAATGATGAAAAACTGCTTGAAATTATAAAAGAAGAAATTTTAGAAATAAAGAAAAAGTATAATGATGAAAGAAGAACAACTATTCATGAGAGAGTTACAGATCTGGAAATAGAAGATTTAATTGAAGAAGAAAATATTGTAATTACAATGACACATCAGGGTTATATAAAGAGAATGCCTGTTGACAGTTACAGAAGTCAGCGCAGAGGTGGAAAAGGTGTTATTGGTATAAATACAAAAGAAGAAGATTTTGTTGAAAATATATTTACTACTACAACACACTATAAGTTTCTCTTCTTTACCAATCAGGGGAGAGTTTACAGGCTGAAAGGTTTTGAGATACCGGAAGCAGGACGTCAGGCTAGAGGTACTGCAATAGTTAATTTACTGGAATTGAAAGAAGATGAGAGAGTAACAGCTGTTATACCTATTAAAGAATTTCCGGAAGATGGGTATCTCGTAATGGCTACCAAAAAAGGAATAATTAAAAAGACATCATTAGAAGAGTATGATACTAATTATACAGGATTAATTGGTATTAATTTGAGAGAAGATGATGAACTGATTGGTGTAAAATATACTTATGGTGATGAAAATATTATTTTAATAACACATAATGGAAAATCTATTCATTTTAGTGAAAAAGATGTTCGTCCTGTTGGAAGAAATTCTTTTGGTGTTAAGGGGATAGATCTGTCTGAAAATGATTATGTTGTAGATATGGGAGTAGACTCTGCCGGAGAAGAAGTTTTGATTATTACTGAAAATGGATTTGGAAAAAGAACAAAACTGGATAAATACAGAATTCAGGGCAGAGGTGGAAAAGGTCTCATAACTGCAAAAATTACTGAAAAAAATGGAAAAATAGCAGATGCAAAAATAGTTAATAAAGAGATGGAATTAATGATTATAACTTTAGATGGAATTGTTATTAGAGTTGAAGTTGAAGGAATATCAACTACAGGAAGAAATACTATGGGTGTTAAAATTATTGATGTAAAAGAAGGAGATAAAGTAGTCTCTGTTGCAAAAATAGATCCAGATGATGAAATAAAAGAAGAAATAGAAGAGATAGAAGAAATGGAAGATAAAGAGGATAAAGAAACAGAAAATAAAAAAGATAATGAATAAAGAAGATAAAAAATAATTACCCGGGAAATTAAATTTAAGTATTAAAATCGTGATCTGTATTTCACTTTGTTAATATAGATTGCGATTTTTTATTTAAATGATCATTTTATAATTTGTTTAGTTAAAACTAAAAAGTTAAAAATACAGTATTATCTAAAGTTTTTGTTTAAAAAAAGATATAAACAAATAGGAGGTTTTAATGTTTTAAGTGTATAAAATTTGTTATTAATATGTTATAATATAGTTGAAGCATAGTTCTGACTATTTCAAATATTACTACTTTCTATTTATTTAGAAATAGCTCTTGACATAATATAATTTGCAGTGATAAGATAATAAACGTTGCACAAAAAAGTTGATTTTTTCAAGCTGAGTTAACTTGAAAAATAATTAAAATTTAGAAAAAAGTTCTTGACAAAGATAGATACAGTTGATAAGATATTAAATGTCGCTGAGAAAAAAGCGGCAGAAATTCAGAAGTGAATTTACATGAAAGAAGATTTTGTGCGACGGACTAAATGTCCCAGCAAGGCGCTAAACTTTTTGTTTTAAGAAGAGAGCGCGATGCGCTGCCCTCGATGGGCAAGTCC
>JBNJGL010000025.1:0-32628 GCA_051747745.1 Bacillota bacterium
TACAAGCACTGTTTAAGGTTGCACCACAGGCACTCCGTATTTAAATAATTCGTACAGGAACTGTTTAAGGTGGATTAACGAAAAATGCCTGAAGTTCTGCAAATATCCTTATTATGGACACATCATATTATAATAAAAACAATATAAATTAAGACTATAAAGATCAAATAATAAAATTAAAAAAAAGGGGGATAGTCCCCCTTCTTTTAATTTAAGCTTTAAAAGAATTTGCCATTGTCAGATGTTCAGTTTCAATATCGGAAAGAGCTCTAAATATCTGCTGAACTCTTGGCTCAGGAGCTCTTCTGGCAGCCTTTAGATAAAAATCAATCGCTCTTTTTTCATGTTTATTTGCCTCTTCAAAACGATCATAATCATTATCTGGAATATCCGGATCAGGAAGCTCATCAGTTTCAACACCCAGCATATCTTCCAGCAGCTCAGCATGTTCGGCTTCCTGTTTTTTCAGCCTCTTAAAAATAGATTCTGATACCTGATTTTCGGCAGCCTCAGCACATTTTTGGTAAAAAACCATATTATCATTTTCCAGTTCAAGTGCTTGTAAGCAGTCCCTGCGGCTCTGTTCACTCATTTCTACAACACCATAATCAAGATAATGAGCAGCAGATTTTAAATTCTCACCATCTGCACCACAGAATGGACAGCGGTCAGCAGCTTCTTTTCCGAAATATGTTTCTCCACAGATTTGACATCTCCACGGTTTAATAAAAATCACCTCCAGTAGTTAGATTTAATTTAAAGATCCTTTAAAATTCACTGTAATCTAAAGATCTTTAAAATATGTAAAATGTTAAAGGAAATTACTATAAATATTCTCTATTACATCCTATTATCCTGCTTTTTTGTGACATTTTAAATAATGATCCATTTTATATGTCAGTTAAGCTCTATTTTCTTTGGTTGAATTTACAGCAGTAATTATTATAAAGCTGGAATGGAAAATTTAATTCTCAAAATTTGTTTTATAAGAAGATAAAAAAATGTAGAAAGAAAAGACTTCAAATTCCTCTACTTGCTTTTTTATAGCATAAATTGTATTATTATTAAGTAAGAGAAAAAATATACAAGGGGGTGTAGAATATACAGGAATATAATTTTATCCATTCATGTATTAGGGTAATGGATCTGGAAAAATCTATTAACTTCTATAAAGGTGCCTTTAATTTTAAAGAAGCAAAAAGAAAAGATTTTCCAGAAGATGAGTTTACACTTGTTTATCTGACAGATTATGAAGAAAATTTTGAATTGGAGCTCACTTATAATTATGATCAGGAAGAGCCTTATATTATTGGAAATGGTTACAGTCATATAGCAGTATCTGTAGATGATCTTGAGGCTTCTCACAGAGAACACAGAGAAAAAGGTTATGAGGTGGGAGAACTGCGCAGTCTTTCTGAAGGTTCAAATGGATATTATTTTATCACAGACCCTGATGGATACAGAGTAGAAGTAATCGGAAAATGAAACAGCAGAGTTAAGAAGGGGGAAAAAAATGATTAGACTTATAGGAGTTGTAATAATACTTGTTGGATTTATTTTTAAATTTGATATAATAGCCGTAGTTTTAACTGCTGGAATCGTAACAGGTCTTGTAGGAGGGTTGAGTTTTAACGAAATTCTTTCTACACTTGGAGAAGCATTTATAGCAAATAGATATATGTCATTATTTTTAGTTACTTTACCTGTTATCGGTATACTGGAGCGCTATGGTTTAAGAGAAAGAGCGGCAGAACTTATTAAAAGTATTAAAGCAGTAACTACCGGAAAAGTTTTAACAACATATATGGTAGTAAGAGAACTGGCAGCAGCATTTTCCTTAAGATTAGGTGGACATGTTCAGTTTATCAGACCACTTGTCTATCCGATGGCAGAAGGTGCAGCAGAGATTAATTTTGAAGAAGTTGGAGAAGAAGAGCTTGAGATTATAAAAGGTTATTCTGCTTCTGCAGAAAACTTTGGTAATTTCTTCGGGCAGAATGTATTTATTGCCGCAGGTGGAGTTTTACTTATTGTTGGTACATTAAGTGAACTTGGAGTAGAGGTTACACCACTTGCAGTATCCAAAGCCTCGATTCCTATAGCAGTGACAGCATTTATTTTCTCAGTAATTTACTACAGAATGCTGGACAAAAGACTTTCTAAAAGACTGACACAAAAAATAAATCCAAAAAAAGATAAAATAGAAAGAGGTGCTAAATAATGGGGGCAATTTTACTTGAAGGTCTATATATAATGGCAGGTCTGGTTTCCCTGGTTACTGCTTTTACGGCATTTAAAGACTCCAAACATCCGACAAGAATGGGAACAACTATTTTCTGGGCACTTCTTGCTTTAGTATTTATAGTTGGTAGATATGTTCCTGCTCAGTTAATTGGAGTAATTCTTTTAGTAATGGGAGTTCTGACAGCAACCAAACAGGTTAATTTTGGTTCACAGACAAATGCAGAGGAAAGTGTAAGAGAAGAACGTTCAAATAAGTATGGAAATAAGCTTTTTATTCCTGCAATGTCAATAGCTGTAATTGCTTTTGCAGTTGCGCAGTTTACACCTTTAAGCGGACTGGTAGGACTTGGTCTTGGTGCAATTACTGCAACCGTAATGGCTCTTGTGATGACAAAAGTAGAAGCAAAATATATTGCATATGACGGCAGCAGACTCCTACAGCAGGTAGGTTCTGCCAGTATTTTACCACAGCTTCTGGCAGCTTTAGGTTCACTTTTTGCAGCTGCAGGAGTTGGAGAAGTAATCGCTTCAGGTATTTCAGGAGTAATTCCTCAGGGGAATATCCTGGCCGGAGTAGCAGCCTACTGTATCGGTATGGCAGTATTTACCATGATAATGGGTAATGCTTTTGCTGCTTTTGCTGTAATAACTGCAGGTATAGGTATGCCTTTTGTTTATTCTCAGGGTGCTGACCCTGCTTTTGCAGGATCACTGGCTCTGACAGCCGGATACTGTGGAACACTTATGACTCCGATGGCTGCGAACTTCAACATTGTACCGGCAGCCATACTGGAAACAAAAAATAAGAACAGAGTTATAATCAGTCAGGTACCATTTGGTATTGTCCTGCTGGGGGCTCATATTGTTCTCATGTACCTGCTTGCTTTTTAAATGAAATTAAATTAAAAAAACAATTTATCGTAGATTTCCATAACTGTTTTTAAAATCATACTGTAAAATAGTTATGTGCACTGATTTAACTATATGATATAATCTAATTGGAGGTGTTATTTATGAAAGTACTGATGACAGCGTTTGATCCATTTGGTGGAGAATCAGTTAATCCTGCTTTTGAAGCAGTAAAGCTTATGTCAGATAAAATTGCAGATGCAGAAATAGTAAAACTTGAAGTTCCTACTGTTTTTCATAAATCAATTGAAAAAATGGAAAAAAAGATTGATAGTGAAGATCCAGATATAATAATCTGTGTTGGACAGGCAGGCGGCAGATTTGATATGACAGTAGAAAGAGTTGCTATCAATGTTGATGATGCCAGAATTGCTGATAATGAAGATAACCAGCCAATAGATGAAAAAATATTTGCAGATGGGAAAAACGCTTATTTTGCAAATATCCCGATAAAAGCAATGGTTAAAGAAATCAAGGATAATGATATTCCTGCTTCTGTTTCCAATAGTGCCGGCACATTTGTCTGCAACCATATTTTCTATGGATTAATGTATCTGATAGACAAGAAGTTTTCCGATAAAAGGGGAGGATTTATTCACGTACCATATATCCCTGCTCAGGTTGTCGAAAAGAAAAATCAGCCCAGCATGTCGGTTGATGATATTACCGAAGCTTTGGAACTGGCAGTAAAAGCTGCAGTCGAAAATAAAGAAGATATAAAAGAAATCGGTGGTAAAATCAGTTAACAATTAATTTTTATCATAAGAGTGTTGTTCATAAGCCCCGGATCTTCCGGGGCTTATTTACTATGTTTTAGGGGAGAGGTTCATTTTAAAGAACGATCAGATTTGTGGTTATAGATTTTATTGAAAAAAACCAGATGGGCTGCTCCGTGAAGAGTAAATGTGCTGTGACAAATAAAAAACATGTGCTTTATTGTGAAATTTTAGTAAATTATAATGAAATTCCAATAACCAGTTTTATAATTTAAACAACTAATAAGGAGGAGAATATGAGATATTTCAAAAAAGTTGAAGGGGAGAGAATCTATCTTTCACCAATTAATCCTGATGATGCTGAAAAATATACTGAATGGTTTAATGATCTTGAATTAACCGTTAATCTTCTCCAGTCAAATATGTTAATATCCCCTGGAAAAGAAAAAGAAATTTTAGAAAAGCTCTCTAAAGAAGGGTATAACTTTGCTATTGTAGAAAAAGAAAATGATAGACTTCTGGGGAACTGCAGTTTAATGGATGTTGACCATGTACACAGGACTTCTGAACTGGGTATTTTTATTGGAGATAAGGACTATCACAGTAAAGGTTATGGAACCGAAGCTTTAAATCTCCTTTTGGATTATGCCTTTAATATTTTGAACTTAAAAAATGTAATGTTAAAAGTACATGCTTTTAACAAGAGAGCAGTTAAATGCTACAGAAAAGTCGGATTTAAAGTAATTGGAAAAAGGCGTTCAGCATTTGAAATAGCTGGGAAAAGACATGATGAAATTTTGATGGATATTTTGAAAGAAGAATTTGAAGGTAGGCTGAGTCGGCTGGTAGATTAACGAAAAATGCTTAAAGTTTCGCAAATAACCTTTTTGTGTGAGAACCATATTGTAATTTCTAAAAGTGTCGATAAAAAGTATTGTGAGCGGATAAATTATAGCATTAGATGAATAGATATTAAACCTGTAAGGAATTTCACATAATGAAATTCCTTATTTTTTTGCAGGTAAATGATAGTTTCAATTGAATTATATTATATAAGATGTATTATAATCAGTTTTATTACAGTTTTATAGATTCTCAAAAAATTTAGCAGGTGATTTAATAGATGTCAGGTATAATTTCTACAAAAGATATAATTTTATTAATAAAATCAGTACCCATAGGGATGGCCAATACTCTACCTGGAGTAAGTGGAGGAACTATGGCTTTAGTTGTAGGTATTTATCAGAAGTTAATAGAAGCTGTAAAAAAATTTAAATTCAAAACACTTATTCTGGCTGGAACAGGGGTGGCCCTGGGAATATATTTTGGGGCGGTGTTTATAAGTGATTTTTATACAGCTGCACCTCTGCTGACAGCTTATTTTCTATTTGGACTTGTTCTTGCATCAGCCAGGACAACATATAAAAGAATAGGAAGTTTAAATTTTTTAAATATACTTCTTATTTCAGCAGGCTTAATTACAGCACTATTTTTTTCAGCCGGAAGTGGAACAGTAACTCTAAACAGCAGTACATATTCTCTGTTTTTTTGGGGAGGATTTTTTGGCAGTATTGCCATGGTTTTACCAGGAATCAGTGGAGGCACACTGCTTATCTTAATTGGCCTCTATCATCCCCTTTTAAATGCAGTTAACAGTTTTGATTTTCTGCTTATTGGTATCTATCTGGCAGGTGTAATATGTGGATTGATTTCATTTGCCTGGGTTTTTTCTTTTCTGCTGGACAGATACAAAACAAAAATAATGTCTGTGCTCACCGGTTTAATAATCGGATCTTCAGCTGCAGTATTCCCGGAAAGATTTCTGCTGGAGGGGCTGATGTATTTTGCTGCTGCTGTTTTATTGATAATTTTGCTGGAAGCTGCTGCCAGAAAATTTGCTTAAAATCTGCTCAGCTTCTGAGTTTTAATAGATTGAAGCTTTATACTTTTTAAAATTTAATTTTCAACAACAACTTAATTTATAGCCCGGCAAATTTATATTCCGGAGTTATATAGCCTGGTTCTATAACTCAAAACCCATCCCGGGTTGATCCAAAAAGTATCAATAAAAATAATAACATTTAACATAACGGTTTAGTTAAAAGAGGTGAAAATATGGAATTTTACTATCATTCTTATCAGGATGATCTTTTCGAAAAAATATCCAGTCAACCTGGAACAGTTTTTTTATTCAATAATTACAGCAGCCTTCAGTATATGGTCAAAAAATATTATAATCCTTCTTTTCTGGAGGAAAACAGTATTTTCATGACAATAGATGAATTCAGGGAACGGATTCTGGCAGATGACAGTGTACTGCTCAAAGAAGAAAAACTGCCTTTACTGCTGTATTCTGTATTAACAGAAGCAGAAAAAGAAGAATTAAAGATCGATAGTTATCAGGATATATATAATTTTTCCTATCAGTTTCTGCAGTTTTTTATGCTTATTCAGGAATATCAGATAGAAAAATTGGGTTTCCTGGCAGACTGGCAGCAGCAGAGGTATAATCTTCTGCAGAATATCAGGCAGCGCTTTGAGCAAAAAATGAACCGATCTAATTATAAAGATAAAATTATGCTTTACAGTAATAATATTAAAAATTTAAACTTTCTCAAAGACATAAAAAATATCAGTCTTGTAAATACTGCTGAATTTACACCACTTTTCAAAAAGACGTTAGATAAACTGGAAACAAACTTCAATATTGAAGTTCATCTGCAGCTTACCAGAGGTGATTTTGATGAAGAAAATTTGCAGCTCAAACAGCTGAGCTATCCGGATCTAAAAAATCCCGAACAGAAAATAAAGATCTATCAGAGTTCAGATGATTTAAAAGAGCTGGCAGGTATACTGGACAGAACAGAAAAGAGTAAAAGCAGTACAGATCTGATTGACTGTACAGAAGGTGTTTCTCATTTTGAAAATATTTTAAAATCCAATATTGACTTTGCGGGGAGCAGCAGTATAAAAGATACAGAACTATATCATTTTTTAACCGTTCTGTATGAAGTATATTTATCTTCCTATAAAAAGGGAAATATAAAATTGAATTTAAAAACAGTTTTAGATTTTGTCAGTATAAAGATGAGTTCTAAAATTGTAAAATTAGATGAGAAAAATTATTATAAACTTGTTGATTTATATAATGATGATTATTTTTATCTTGACAGAGAGATAGTGGAAGAAGAAATACCTGATCTGCTTCCACTCTTCAGTACTGTTGAAACACTCAAAAATATCAGTTCACTTAAAAAAATGACGTCATATATAAGTGAAATTGTGGATTTTCCACTTGAATCTGAATTTTTAGATCTGGAAGAGAAGTTTTTCGATACTGTAATAGAGCTGAATACCGCAGAAGAAATGCAGCTGCATAAAAATTGGAATAAGTATTTTTCTGACAAAGCAGGTGGGTTTTTCCGACTTTTTCTGGACTATTTAGGATATAAATCTTTGATAATTGAAAAAGAAGAAACAGAAAATAGACTTAGCTGGCATTATCTCGGCAGTTCTCCAGCAGAGAAATGGGATAATCTAATAATTGCCGGCTGTACTCAGGATAAGATGTCGGTAAAAAATGGCGGACTTTTCTTTCTAAACGAAAAACAGCTTTCCTTAAATGGTCTGCCTACAGCAGAAGACAGGTATTTATTAAAAAAATACAGGTTTTTAAGACATATATTCAGTGCCGGAGAAGCCAGTATTTTTACCATTGATAATATAGAAAGAAATATATATCCTGCAGCTGTACTTGAGGAATTGAAACTAAAATACAATCTGGAATTTAAGCAGAACAAATTTGAGGCTGTGGATGAATCAGATCTTCTGAAAAATTTCTTTGCTTTCAAAACAGTTGAAAGTGATTCTGCACATAATAATGAGAACATAAGTGGGGAAATACCTCTAAAGAAGTCTGATTTTAAAGATCAATTTTCCATTACATATTATAAATATAACCAGCTAAAAAGATGTTTTTATAGATTTTATCTGGAGCAGATTCTGCACCTTCAGCCCGGCTTCAGCGGTGGTGATAATTCCCTTTCTTTCCGTTCACTGGGTATTCTTGTTCATGAGTCTTTTTCCGATCTTATTGAATTTTTCCTCAACAATGACAGTTTTAGTGAGGAAAAAGTAGATGATATAATATTAAAAAATATAAAAAAATTGAATCTTAAAATAGATGAAGATTTGCAACCCTTTTATAAAAATATAATGGCCAAAAAAATTGCAGAATCATTTCTCTTTTTCTGGAGTGAAATGAAAAATATAATTAAAAATACAGAGGTACTGATAGAGTGGCCTCCTCGAAGCAAAAACAGAGAAATATTTTTAAAGCTTATGGAAACAGAATTTTATCTTTCAGGAAGAATAGATCTTCTTCTTATGGGAGAAAACAAAAACCATATTATTGATTTTAAAACCGGCAGTGGAGATAAAACTCAGCTTGACTTTTACAATTTAATGCTTGAGGAAAATTTTGCTGTCCAGGATATGCCTCAAAAAAGCAGAAAAGCAATTTACAGTGTTTTTGAAGAGAAATTTGATTATTCATATAAAAATAAAGAGCAGGAACTGTTTACAGAAATAAACGATCTGCTGGAAAAACTTTTTGAGAAAAAAGAATACAGCAGAATATTTAAGTATGACTGTGAGAGATGTCCTTATTATGATTTCTGCAGGGTGGATGATAAATAATGAAAAAAATTATAAAAGCAAGTGCAGGTACAGGAAAAACATACAGGCTTTCTCTGGAATATCTGGCATCACTGATAAAAGGTGTTGATTTTAAAGAGATTATAGTTCTTACCTTTACCAAAAAAGCTACAGCAGAGATAAGAGAGCGAATCTTTCTTCATTTAGAGACACTTATAGATAACAGCAGAGATGATTATAAAATAATTGATAATCTAAAAAATATTTATCCAGATATAGAAATAAGAAAAAATAGATTGGAAAAAATACATAAAAAAATGCTTTTAGAGCCGGAAAAAGTTCATATTTATACAATTGACAGCTTCAGCAATCGGATATTTTCTCAGTCCATTGCTCCATACCTGGGAATTTATAATTATGAAATAATAGATGAAAATGAGAATGAAGTTTTTATAGATAATATATTGAGGAAAATATTAAATAACGAAAAATACTACAGCAGTCTGGAAGAGTTTCTTTATCAGAATGCCGGAAGAAACCTTGAAAACTATACAGATTTGATAAAATTAATAGTTGATAATTACTGGAAATTTATTCTGGTTGATAATAAGAAAAGAAAAAAGCTTCCTGTAGAAAATATTACCGATTTATTTGATAAAACAGTAGAAATAATGAGAGAAGTGGCCGAATTAAAAGGGGAAGAACTGGAAAATAAATATTTTATTTCTGGCAGCAGGCAGCTTTTGAACAGTTATTTAAAGTGTCAGAAGGAAGAAAAAAAACTATCACTTCTTTTAAAAAACAAAGACATGTTATTTGATAAAAGCTGGTGGAATGGCAGTCAGCTGCGGGGTAAGAAAAAAGCCCCTTTTAAAAGAGAATTGAACGATAAATACAGAGAATTTAGAGAAAATCTGGCTGCTCATATTTTTAATGATGAAGTAATAGGTTTTGAAGAAGAACTCTTTTCAGCGGCAGAGCAGATTTTAGACCTCTATGATGCCGAGAAATTAAAAAATCCCCGGTTTACACATGCAGATATAAGCAGTTATACATACAAATATCTTTTTGATCCTGCACTGAAGCTGATAGATTCTGACGGTATAAGTGAGTATTTTATAGATCTTCTGGACAGTGATTATAAGGCATTATTTATTGATGAGTTTCAGGATACGAGTATTCTGCAGTGGAAAATACTCAAACCTTTAATTGACAGGGCCGAGTATTTTATAGCAGTTGGTGATGAAAAACAGTCTATATACGGCTGGCGCGGTGGAGAGAAAAAACTTTTTGCCGATCTGGAAAATATTATTGATGGAGATGTAGAAACACTTGCTGACTGCTACAGGAGTGACAAAAATATAATTGAACTGGTTAACAGATTTTTTTCCAGCATAGATGTCGAAAACTGGGAATATTCTGGTGTAAATTCTGCAGCAGATTCTTATGGTCACAGCAGTATGATAGTAGGTGGAAAGGCAGCAGAATTTGATACATCAACCAGAACATTTGAAGGTCTTGCCGAAGATAAACAAAAAGAAGTAGAAAAAATGAACAGTGCTGTTATCTCTAATCTGGCAGAGGAGATTGCCGAAAAAATATCTAATGATTATAATAATTATGGAGAAATAACGGTTCTGGCCAGAACGGGAAAAGAACTGGCTGAGATTGCAGTAGAACTGGAAAAATTTGATATTCCCTATATCCTGGAAAATAGAAGCAGTATACTTGAGAATCCTGTTATCAAATCA
Source organism: Bacillota bacterium (assembly GCA_051747745.1). GTDB lineage: Bacteria > Bacillota > Halanaerobiia > Halanaerobiales > Halanaerobiaceae > QPJE01. The sequence continues at coordinate 10,277 of JBNJGL010000025.1, forward strand.
ATCTACAGCTTTTTGAAGTTCTCTTTTTCAAAAGACATATTTGAATTCCTAAAATATATTAGAAGTGATCTGGCCGGATTAAAACAGCAGGAGATGCGGATTATTTTTGACAATCTGGATCAGATTCGTACTTTATTTTATCAGAATAAAGATGGAAAAGAACTGAGCATAGAAAATGAAAAAATAAAATCATTATTTACAGAAATAAAAAATATAATTAACAGTGATTATAATCAGATTCTTTTTTACCTTTATCAGCAGTTGAAGTCAAATTATAAGCTTATTGATAATCCTGTAACCTTAAAAAATATCTATTCTTTTTATGATATTTTAAATTCTTTCAGCTCCCGCAGGGATCTGCTTAACTATTTAGAAAATAATAAAGACAATGAAGAACTTAAACAGGAAAAGGTAAAAAGCAGCAGTGCAGTTAATCTAATGACAATACATAAAGCAAAAGGGCTCTCCATGCCTGTTGAATTCTTTTACTGGAAGCCGGGGAAAAGGGGAAAAAGTCAGAAATCTAAGCTTGAGTTTTTTATAGATTTTGATGCCCATTTTTCCGGAGTTGATAGATATCTGTTTACAAAAGGTGATTATCTAAAAATACTTGACTGGCTGGATTTTGATTTTAAATCAAAACAGGAAAAGAAAGAGCTTATGGAGGAAATAAATAATGTATATGTTGCTCTAACGAGGGCAGAAAAAGATCTTAATATATACATAGAAACTCCCAGAAAATTAATACCCTATGAAGATTTAATGTGGAAGGGGAGCAGCTATGATTTTTACGAAAAAGCAATTATTAATTCTGCTCAAACTGAAAAACTGGTGGATTTAATTACGTATTCATCATCTGGAGAGAAAGAAGAATCAGAAAAGGATTCGACAGATAAAAAAATTATTCTGCCAGATATGAGCGGATATTTTCTGGAAAATAAAGAATCACCTAAAACTTTCAGCAGCAGTTTTAAAGATAAAGACAGACTGGAACTTGCTAAAAACAGGATCAGAGGTCTGGCAGTTCATTTTTACCTGGAAAATATTTATTATGGAGAAAGTGAAGAAAAAAAAGAAGCAAAAAATCTTTTGACAGCAAAATTTGTCAATATAGTTGGCCAATCTGCAATAAATAAAATCACTTCTGAGGCAGATAAATTCATTAAAGAAAATCCTGAACTTTTTTCGAAAAAATGGACCGTTTACACAGAATATTTGCTGAAAAATGGTGATAAAAGCTTCCGTATAGACCGCCTGCTGGTTGATAAAAAAAATCAGCATATAAGAATAATTGATTTCAAAAGCGGATATTACCGCAAAAAGGATCAGCTTATAAAATATAAATCATTAATAAAGGAATTGGTGGGTGTGGAGTGGAAAATAGATGCAGAGTTTGTTGATATTTAATTTATAAAAATAGCTTTAACGCTCATCCCTAACCTCTGCTGATCTGCTGCTGGTGCAGATTATTTTTACAACTTTTTGTGGGCACATCAAATTATAACATTTTAAAGATATATTTGAAGGAGAGATTATATATGACAGAGAAAATTCGCTGTGGCTGGTCTGGAGATGACCCAATGTATAGAGAATATCACGATAAGGAATGGGGAGTCCCTGTTTATGAAGACAGAAAACTTTTTGAATTTCTGCTTCTTGAGTCAGCACAGGCTGGATTGAGCTGGATAACTATTTTAAAAAGAAGGGGAAATTATCGAGAAGCATTTGATAATTTTGATCCACATAAAATAGCAGAATATGATGAAGAAAAAATAGAAATCCTTAAGAAGAATTCCGGAATTATAAGAAATAAACTTAAAATTGAGTCAGCAGTAAATAATGCGCGGAGATTTTTGGAAATACAGGCTGACCACGGAAGTTTCAGCAGTTATATATGGAATTTTACAGGTGGCAGACAGATAACAAACAATTACCACACTCTAGAAGAAGTTCCAGCTCACACAGAACTTTCAGAAAAAATAAGCGCAGATATGAAAGAAAAAGGCTTCAAATTTATAGGTCCAACAATAATCTATGCATATATGCAGGCTGTCGGTATTGTAAATGATCATCTGGTACACTGTTTTAGACATCAGGAAATATATGATAGGGGAGGATATTAAAATGGATAATCATTTGATGGATGTTTTTGTTGAAATACCAAAAGGAAGCAACAACAAATATGAATATGACAAAGAAAATGCTGTTTTTCGCCTGGACAGAGTTCTCTACTCTCCGGTATATTATCCGGCAGACTATGGTTATTTAAATGATACACTTGCAGATGATGGAGATCCTCTTGATGCAATGGTGCTGACATCATTTCCTACTTTTCCCGGCTGTATAATTAGAGCAAGGATAATTGGTATGTTTATTATGAAAGATGAAAAAGGCAGAGATGAAAAAATACTGGGTGTACCATTAAGAGACCCAAGATTTGATAATATCCGCAGTATTGATGATCTGGAAGGTCATGTTTTGAAAGAGTTTGAGCATTTCTTTTCTGTTTATAAAAATTTAGAAGAAAAAGAAGTTGAGATTCTTGGATGGGCTTCAACAGATGAAGCATTGAATGTGATAGAACAGGCAGAAAAAAATTATAAAAAAACACAGGAGAATGATTAATATGGGTATTTTAAGTGGACTACTTGGAAATGCATCAGAAATAGATACAGAAAAAGTAGAAGATAATCTGGAAAAGATTTTAATAGATGAAGAAAAATTGATCAAAGCCTTTAAAGTTTTGAGGGATTTGATGGTTTTTACAGATCTAAGATTAATACTGGTTGACAAACAGGGCATGACAGGAAAAAAGATAGAATATCATTCTGTTCCCTATGACAGCATCAGGCATTTTAGTGTTGAATCTACCGGTCACTTTGATATGGAAGCAGAGCTGAAAATATGGACTGCAGCAGCCGAACCGATAAAGCGCAATTTCAAAAAAGGTGAGCATATCTTTTCTGTTCAGAGAACCCTGGCCGAAATGAAGCTGAAAGGTTAAAACATTAAAGCTGAATATAGTTTTGGACTGCAGTAAAAACTGCTTTAAAATTAAATATTGATTATACAGTTAACAATCAATTAACAATTAAAATATTGAAAGGAAGTTTTGATGAAAAAACTCAAAAATATACAGAAAAACATATATTTTATAGAGGCTGAAGAAAAAACTGATAGACCCCTGCTTGCACTTATAGAGGGTGAACAAAAATCTCTGATGATAGATACAGGTAATTCTAAGAATCATTTAAATTATTTTCTTGAACTGCTGCAAAAAAATGAGATAACTAATCCTGATTATGCAGTATTAACTCACTGGCACTGGGATCACAGTTTTGCTGTATCTGCTGCCGATTTTCCGGTAATATCATCTGAGCTCACTTATGAAGAGCTGAAAAGACAGCAGGAATTTGAGTGGGATCAAAAATCACTGTTCAGCAGGGTAGAGCAGGGAGTAGAAGCACTTTTTTGTGCAGAAAAAATAGCTGAAGAATATGGAGATACAGAGGACGTAAATATAGAACTGCCTGATATAACATTTTCTGATAAAATAACACTGTATCTGGGTGATTTAACTGCAGAAATAATTAATCTCGGCAGTGAACATTCTCTGGATTCCAGTATCATCTGGGTAAAAGAAGCTGAAGTAATGTTTCTGGGGGATATTATGGCACCAGATCTCTACAGAGGACCCTGGAATTATCATTTAAATGAATTAAAAGCTCTCTACAAAAAAATAAAATCATTTCCAGCGGAAATTTATGTAGAATCACACCTTTCTCCCCAGAAAAGAGAGGATTTTCTGCAGAACTATGCAGAAATAATAAGTATTGGTGAGAATTTAGATAAAAACAATTACGATCTGAACAGTTTTAAAAATAGCTATTTACGCGAAGAAGACATTGATAGGACAGAAGAAATTATGGAGACAGCAGAAATGTTTATCAGGGGTAGAAATATAAAGCTGTGATAAAAAAGCAGTTGATTTTAGAATAATACTGTTTTAATATTTACTAATATTGTTTTAATATTTACTAAAAAAATAGAAATTATAAACTTTGGTTCTCCCACAAAAAGGTTTTTTGTTAAATGTTTTATAGAAAAAATGTCTCCAAAAAGAGAAAATTATTTTTAGAAAGATGAGGTGGTATAATGAAATTAGTATTATTAAGACATGGAGAAAGTGAATGGAATCTTGCCAATAAATTTACCGGCTGGACAGATGTTGATTTAAGCCAACAGGGTATAAAGGAAGCAGAAGAAGCAGGTAGACTGCTGAAAGAAGAAGGCTATAAATTTGATATTGCCTATACGTCCTATCTAAAGAGGGCAACAAAAACTTTAAATATAGTACTGGATATAATGGATTTTCACTGGATTCCTGTTATTAAATCCTGGAAATTAAATGAACGCCACTATGGAGCTTTACAGGGGTTAAATAAGGCAGAAACTGCCAAAAAAGAAGGGGAAGAACAGGTCCATATCTGGAGGCGGAGTTTTGATACACCACCACCTGTATTAGCAGAAGATGACCCCAGATATCCCGGTCATGAAGAAAAATATAAAGATCTGTCTGAAGAAGAACTGCCGGCTGCAGAAAGCCTCAAAATGACAATTGACAGAGTTTTGCCGTACTGGAAAGAAGAAATTGTTCCAAAAATAAAATCGGGGAAAAAATTAATCATTTCCGCACACGGAAACAGCCTCAGAGCACTTGTAAAACATCTTGATGATATTTCTGATGAAGAAATCAGCAGCCTTAATATTCCAACCGGAAGACCGCTAATTTACGAATTTGATGATCAAATGAATGTCCTGGATAAATATTATCTTGGTGATCAGGCAGAAATAGAAAAAGAGATGGAGAAAGTTAAAAATCAGGCAAAAAAATGAATTTTAATCTAATTCTAATCATTATTTAATTTTATTTTAATACTTTTCTGCTATACTTATTTTGAAGTTAAAAAAATGGAGATTTAGGTACAGATATTCAATTTCTTTAAATTCCCTTTGTTTTTTAACTAAATTATGATGTGTCCACAAAAAGTATACTGAAGTTTTATATACAGTATTACTTTTGTGGATCGCAAGCAAATGTAAATTCAATAAAAGGTAGGTGTCAAAAATGGCAAAATTTTTAAGAAGTAAAAAGACCGCTGTTAGGAAGGCTATAATTTCTATAGCTGTGGTAATGTTTATTCTGTCAGCATTAACTCCAGCACTATATGCACAGGATAAGCAGGATATTTTTGAAAACAATCATTTTGCAGATATCGCAGAAAAGGTAGATAATGGGGTGGTAAAAGTCACCTCTACAGTTGAAACTACAGGAAGTCAGGAACTTCCTCCAATGTTTAATGATCCATATTTTAGATTTTTCTTTGGAGACAGATTACCGATGCCGGAACAGCAGCCGAGAGAAAGACAGGGTTTTGGTTCAGGTTTTATAGTTTCTGAAGATGGATATATAGTGACAAATCAGCATGTAATAGATAATGCTGATAAAATAGAAGTTTCAATAAATGGAATTGAAGATCCTCTGGAAGCAGAAGTTGCCTGGTCAGATTTTGGCCTGGATCTTGCAGTCCTAAAAATAGAAACAGATGCAGATTTAACACCTATTAAACTGGGAGATTCCGAAAAAATTCGTCCGGGAGACTGGGCAATTGCAATCGGAAATCCTTTTGGGTTTGAGCATACAGTAACCGTAGGTGTAATTAGTGCACTGGGAAGACCAATACAGATACCAGCAAATGATAGACAGGTTAGAACTTATCAGAATCTAATTCAGCTTGATGCGGCTATTAATCCGGGTAATAGTGGTGGACCACTGCTGAATATTGATGGAGAGGCGATAGGTATTAATACAGCAGTAAGTGCTGCAGGACAGGGAATAGGTTTTGCAATACCAATTAACGAAATCAAAGGTATTGTTGAACAGCTGAAAGTTGAAGGAGAAGTTACACAGCCCTGGCTTGGTATTGCCTTTAGCGAGATCAGCAAAGAAATGCAGGATTATTTCAAACTTGACAATCGAGAAGGAGTTGCTGTAATAGAAGTTTATCCTGACAGTCCTGCTGAAAAGGCCGGCCTGGAGCCATATGACGTAATCAAAGAGATCGACCAAAAGAAAATTAAAGCGACCTCTGATGTTGCAGATATAATTCAGAGCAAATCAGTCGGTGATAGAATAATGATTAAAGTTATTAGAAACGGCAGTCCAGAAATTATTTTTGCTCGGATAGGAAACAAACCCAGTGATATAAACCGCTAAAAATAATATAAAATTTAACACTGTATGTAATAATTTAATAAAGACTGCTGTTAATAATATTATGATTGTAAAATGGGCTCAGAAATGGGCCCGTCTTTTTTAGGAGTTTTCCTCTTTTTCATCACTAAAAATGTTTGTGAGGGGAAACTCCACTTTTTTATTTTAAATTGCCCCCTATTATTGATATAATATATTAGACAGTTAAAAGAGGTGAAACAATGGCTCAGAAAATACTTATTATAGAAGATGATATACAGATTGCAAGATTTATAGAGCTTGAGCTTGAACATGAAGGATATTCTGTAACAACAACCGACAGCGGCCTGGAAGGAATAAAATTTCTCCGGGAACAGTCTTTCAATTTAGTTCTGCTGGATTTAATGCTGCCAGAAATTGATGGAATAGAAGTATGCAGCAGAATAAGGAACTTTTCGGAAATACCGATCATAATGATTACAGCGCGTTCAGAGCTGGATGATAAAGTTAAAGGGCTGGATACAGGAGCAGATGATTATCTGACAAAACCTTTTGCTATTGAAGAACTTCTGGCCCGGATAAGGGCTCTGCTGAGAAGAAATACAGAGGAGCAGAATAAAAATGATAATCTGCTCACAGCTTCTGACCTTACGGTTGATAAATCAAGACATATTGTTAAAAGATCAGGAGAAGAAATAGAACTGACAAAAAAGGAATATGATCTACTTGTATACCTTCTGGAAAACAAAGATATTGTTGTATCCAGAGAAAAGCTCCTCAACAATGTCTGGGGTTATAATTATACAGGTGAGACAAATATTGTTGATGTTTACATAAGGTATTTGAGGTCAAAAATAGATGAACCTTTTTCAGATAAATTAATTCACACTGTTCGAGGAGTTGGTTATGTGCTGAGAGAGGATAAAAATGCTTAATATTTTTAAAGAACGCGGTAAACTGTCGTGGAAAATTACAGTTGTCTATACATTGATGTTTATACTTGTTATTCTGCTTGTAAATGCAGCTGTTTATCTATTTTTATCTAATTTTATAGAAAACAGTATAGAGAACAGTATAAGCAGTACAGGAGAATTTGTCATCTCTCAGATAAAAGGTATAGGTGGTATAAATGTTTTTGATGCAGAAATTCTGCAGGAAATCAGCAGAAGTGAGGGGAATATATTTTTTCGGGTGCTGAATACTCAGGCTGAGATTACAGCACAGTCAAAATACCTGGAAAATATGGAAATTCCTCTGAGCAGAGAGCTGACAGAATTCAGCATCAGCGGCAGAAACCTTGCTGTAAAAACTATTGACTTAGACCAGGCAGTTTTTTCTAACGGATACCTGCAGATTGTTAGAGATATTACTTTTGAAAAAAACTTTTTAGATGTTCTCATAATTGTACTGACTGCTGCAGGTTTTGCCGGTACAATGGCAGCTCTGATAGTGGGTTATATAACCACTAAAAAAATGCTCAATCCTATCAAAAAAATTACAGAAACTGCCCGCGAAATCAGCCTCGGTGATCTGGGGAAAAGACTTTCTGTGACAGGCACTGATGATGAACTTGAGCAGCTGGCAGATACATTTAATACAATGCTTGCCAGACTGGAAAAATCTTTTAAAAGAGAAAAACAGTTTGTTTCTGATGCCTCACATGAACTCCGCACACCACTTTCGGTTATCAAAGGATATATAAATCTTCTTGACCGCTGGGGTAAGGAAAAAAAAGAAGTTAGAGATGAAGCAATTACAGCCATAAAAAACGAAGTAGAAGGGATGAATCATCTGCTGGAAAATCTGCTTTTTCTTGCAAGAGGTGATGATTCTCTGCTCAATAGAGAAGAAAATATTTTTTCTTTTTCTGATCTACTTTCAGAAATAGTTAAGGAGATCTGCATGGTTAATGAACAGATTGATATTGAACTTGATATAAAAGATGAAGTGGAATTTTTTGGAGATAGGAAACTTTTTAAACAGCTGATAAGGATTTTTGTAGATAACAGTATAAATTTTACAGATGAAGACGGCTGGATCAATATTCTGCTCAAAAAGGAAAAAAATAAAAATGAAGATATGGTCAGAATTGTAGTAGAAGATAATGGACATGGTATACCAGAGGAAGACCTGCCGCATATATTTGAAAGATTTTATCAGGCCGATAAATCCAGGAGCAGAAAAAAGAAAGGCTCCGGACTGGGGCTTGCAATTGCAAAACAAATTATAGACAGCTATGACGGTCAAATAGAGGCTGAAAGTAAAATATCTGAAGGAACTAAAATCAATGTGTTATTACCATTAAAATCCAGCAGAGATTCAGCTTAAAAAATTAAAATATCGGGAGATGATTAGTCTTGAGCGAAAAAAAATCAATATTTCTTTTAGATGGACACAGTCTTACACACAGAGCGTTTTATGCACTACCACTTCTTACTAATGATGAAGGAGAATACACAAATGCTGTTTTTGGATTTGTAAAAATGTTTTTCAGCCTGATAGATGAATGGAATCCGGATAGGTTGATTGTGGCTTTTGACCGCAAAGCACCGACATTTAGACATGAAGAATATGATGATTATAAAGCAAACCGAAAAAAAATGCCGGAAGAACTGGTTCCACAGATAGGGCTGCTTCAGGAAACTTTAGATAAACTCAAAATACCTATGATTTCAGAAGAAGGTTATGAAGCCGATGATCTTCTGGGGACAATGGCAAAAGAGGCCGAAGAGGAAGGCTATCAGGTTTATATAGTAACAGGTGACAGAGATGCTCTGCAGCTGGTTTCCGACAATATCAGGGTTATGTATACACGCAGAGGGATTTCCGATATAGTATTATATGATATTGAAAAAGTAAAAGGAAAATATGAAATGCCCCCTGAAAAATTAATAGATATGAAGGGACTTATGGGAGACAGTTCTGACAATATTCCAGGAGTTCCAGGTATTGGTGAAAAAACGGCCATTAAACTTTTAAAACAGTTCGATTCTATGGAAGAAATTCTGAATAATATTGATAAAGTTTCCGGAAAAAAACGCAAGGAAAATCTGGAGAAATATGCAGAACAGGCCAGAATGAGCTACAGGCTGGCAGAGATAAAAACTGATGTTCCAGTAAAAATGGATTTTTCCAGCTGTAAACTCAATCTACATGATGACAGAGAAGCAGCAGAACATTTTAAGCGGCTTGGTTTTAACAGTCTGCTGTCCAGATTTGAATATAAAGAAAAGCTGGATATTGATGAGTTAGATATAGAAGCCGCACCGGCCTCTGATTTAAATGACTTTTTTGAGATGATACTGTCTGAAAATAAAGAAATTGCTCTATCGGTTAAACGAAAAGCAGACAGCAGGGCTCGTGATGGGTTAATTGAAGAAATTATAATCAGTCTGCCAGATGGGAAAACTAAAAGGATTAAAATAGATGGAAATAAACTGCCTGATAAATTAGCTGAAATTCTGGGATCTAAGAAAATAGAAAAATTATTTTTTGGGGCAAAAGAAGCTTCATTATCCCTTATGTCCTGGGGAGTTACAGTAAATGGCCTAATTTTTGAACCACTGCTGGCCGCATATCTACTTCAGCCTTCCAGTACACTACCTGATCTGGAAGATATATTCAGCAGAGAATTAAATATTTCTTTTGCAGAGCTGGATGAAGCCCAGAAAGAAGCAGTAAAAACAGCAAAATTATTTGAGCTCAGGGAAATTTATATAGAAAAGCTGGAAGACAGTTCACTGATGGAACTTTACACAGAGATAGAACTACCTCTAATTAAGATTCTGGCTCTGCTCGAATATAATGGAGTAAAAGTAGATAAAGATTGGCTGGAAGAACTATCAGAAAGACTGGAAAAAAGGCTTGATATAATTACCGAGAAGGTATATGAGCTGGCAGATGAGGAGTTTAATTTAAATTCTCCCAAACAGCTTGGAGAGATACTGTTTGAAAAACTGGGGCTTCCGGTTATTAAAAGAACTAAGACAGGTTATTCCACCAATGCAGAGGTTCTGTCACAGCTGGAAGATAAACACCCTGTTATTCCTCTGATAACTGAGTACAGACAGCTTGCTAAATTAAAATCAACATATATAGATTCATTACCACCACTTATAAACGAAAAGACCGGTAAAATTCATACAAGCTACAATCAGATGGTGACAGCTACAGGACGCCTCAGCAGTACAGACCCCAATCTTCAGAACATACCAATTAGAACAGAAGAAGGACGGGAAATCAGAAAGGCTTTTGTTCCATCTAAAGATGACATGCTGCTGCTGGCTGTGGATTATTCACAGATTGAGCTGCGTGTTTTTGCCCACCTCAGTGGTGATAAAAGGCTAAAAGAAGCCTTCAGTAAAGGAAGAGATATTCATACAGAAACAGCTGCCGAAATATTTGAAGTTAATAGTGAAGAGGTTTCTCCAAATATGAGGAGACATGCAAAAGTAATCAATTTTGGTATAGCATATGGTATGAGTGCTTATGGTCTCAGCCAGGATCTCGATATCTCTGTAGAAGAGGCACAGGATTATATCGACAAATATTTTGAAGAGTTTTCTGGAGTTAAGGAATATATGGATAAAAGTGTTAAAGAAGCGCAGGAACTAGGATATGTTAAAACTCTTTTTGAAAGAAGAAGATATATCCCTGAGATTAACAGTAAAAATTATCACAGAAGATCATTTGCAGAAAGAACAGCAATCAATACACCGGTACAGGGTACGGCAGCAGATATAATGAAAAAAGCAATGATAGATGTTTATGAGGCACTCAAAAACAGGGATTTAAAAGTAAATATACTGCTTCAGGTTCATGATGAATTGGTTTTTGAAATTGCAGAATCAGATCTTGAGGAAGCGGCCTGTTTGATTAAAGAAAAAATGGAAAATACCTGTAAGCTGGATGTACCGCTTGTTGTTGATCTACAGACAGGGAAAAACTGGCGGGATAAAGAGGAATATGAGGTGGACTGTGGTGCCTGAACTGCCAGAAGTAGAAACAGTTGTTAAGGGATTAAGACCTCTGATAAAAGATAGAAGAATAACTGCAGTAACAATCAGTGAGAAAAAAATTATTGCCTATCCAGAAGTGGATAAATTCAAAAAAGAAGTAACAAACAGAAAGATTGAAGATATATCAAGAAGGGGTAAATATATAGTTATCCATCTGGAAAATGATAGAGAATTGATTATACATCTGCGTATGACAGGTAAACTTCTTGTTAAAGAATGCGAAAAATTTAGGGATAAACATACACATGTGATTTTTCACCTGAATGATGAACAGGAACTGAGGTTTAACAATATAAGAAAATTCGGCAGAATTTACTTAATAAATGCAGATCAGCCAGAAAAAGCCGGAGGTTATGCTGAACTGGGTCCAGAACCTCTATCTGATGATTTGAGTCTGAATGGGTTTAAAGATATGTTTAAAAACAGGCGTGGTGTTATAAAATCACTGCTTATGAACCAGAAATTCATAGCCGGAATAGGAAATATTTATGCAGATGAAATCCTATTTAGATCTGGGCTTGATCCGGAAAGAAAGGCCGATACTCTTACAGAATCAGAAATAGAAAAAATCTACAGCAATATGAGAGAAATATTAAAAAAAGGTATCATATATGGTGGAACCACATTCAGTGATTATGTAAATGCTTTTGGGGAAAAAGGCTCATTTCAGGAAGAGCTGCAGATATACCAGAAAGAGGGAGAAGAATGCCGCCGATGTGGCAGCATTATTGAGAAGAAAAGAGTTGGTGGAAGAGGGACATATTTTTGTCCCGGCTGCCAGAAATAATTTGTACAGGAGAGGATTATGGTGATAATAGGACTTACAGGTGGAATTGCTTCAGGTAAATCTACCGCTGCAGAATATTTATCTACAAAAAATGCCGAAATAGTTGATGCAGATAAAATATCCCATCAGATTACAGCAAAAGGAAAAAAAGGATGGAAATTAATAAAAAATGAATTTGGAGAAGGAATTTTGAAAGAAGATGGAGAAATAGACCGCAGAGAGCTGGGTAATATTATTTTTAACAGCAGAGAAAAAAAAGAACTTTTAGAATCTATACTACATCCTCTCATTATTGAAGAAATGAAGAAAAAAGCACAGAAAATTATGTCTGAAGGTAAAAACGTTATTTTTATGGCACCACTTTTATTTGAAACAGGTCTTGACCGCTTCTGTGATCAAATCTGGGTTATTAATGCGGGGAGAGAAAAACAGATAAAGCGCATCAAAAACAGGGATGGTCTCAGCACTGAAGAAGCAGAGAAAAGAATAGATTCTCAGCTTCCGATACAGAAAAAAATTGCGGGAGCTGATGTTGTGATTGACAACAATGGAACCCTTAAAGAGCTAAAAGACAGGCTGGATTATTACTGGGAAAAATGTATATTAGGAGGTAGTCCCAAATGGTAAGAATAGCTTTAATAGCTCATGATAAGAAAAAAGAAGATATTATTAAATTTGCAAAAAAACACAAGAAGATTTTAGAAAAGATGAAATTGATAGCTACCGGTACAACTGGTAAAAGGCTGATCGATGAGGTGGGTCTGGATATAGAACGGATGGCTTCAGGGCCGCTGGGTGGAGATCAGATGATTGGCGCAGAAGTCGCTAAAGAAAAGCTGGATGGTGTCATATTTTTGCGCGATCCACTGACCGCTCAGCCGCATGAACCTGATGTCAGTGCACTGCTCAGAGTCTGTGATGTACATGCTGTCCCTCTTGCGACAAATATATCTACTGCTGAAATGATTATCCATTCACTTGCCGAAAAAAATATTTAATTAATCTCCAGGAGGAAAGGATTTGCATATAAAAAAATACATCAAAATAAATAGTATATTAATCGTATTAGTTCTAATTTTTGTTTTCTTGTTTTTCCTGCAGCCATATTACCTCAAATTATATTTCCAGCCTGTTAAATACAGTGATATTATCACAGAAGAGGCTGAAATAAATTCTCTGGATTCTGACCTTCTGGCTGCCCTAATATTTGTTGAAAGTGGATTTGATTCAGATGCTCTTTCCAGCAGGGGAGCTGTTGGTTTAATGCAGATCATGCCGGAAACAGCAGTCTGGATTGCTGACAAAAAAGAATTAGAATATTTTGCAGTTTCCGATCTCTATAAACCGGAAATAAATATAGAGTTTGGGAGCTGGTATATTACTCATCTGCTGGAAAAGTTTGATGATAATTTAATACTGGCCCTTGCAGCATACAATGCCGGTCAGGGTAATGTAAGTAGGTGGATTGAGTCTGGCTGGGATGGAGAAATAAGAGAAGAAAGATCTGTCCCTTTTGGAGAAACAGATGATTTTATACGTAAAGTAATTAAAGCACGTGATTTTTATAGAAAATTTAATAAAATAAATTGATTTAATAATTTTAATAATATGAATAAAGGATAATTACCGAAACTTAAGCACTATTCTTGACAATATATGGTGTCTATAATATAATTATGATAAGTATTTTTATCTATTTAAGTGCACAAAGATAAGTTATACTAACTTATGTTAGCTCTTTGAGAGAAGGGAGGCATTAGATAAAAAAAGTATAGAGAAGTTTTCCTATTTTTGAAATCAAAGTACAACAGGCTATTTAAAATTCAAGAGGAGGTAAGTATTTTATGAGAAGAAAATTAATTAGCATTTTACTGGCTGCTGTCCTAATTTTTGGTCTTTCTGCGGTAGGTCTAGCTGAATCTGATAAATATGGTGGAGTGTGGAAAGATGCTCTGCAGAGCAATCCACCTCAGATGGATCCGGCACAATCTACAGATACCACATCTGCAGAAATGGTATACCAGCTTTTTGAAACTTTAGTTGAATATGATTCAGAAGGAAATGTAACACCACTTCTGGCAGAGTCCTGGGATATTAGTGAAGATGCTCAAACCTATACATTCCACCTGAGAGAAGGAGTACATTTTCACGCAGAAACTGAAGGTGGAACACCTACTGCCAACGGAGGCCGTGAAGTGACAGCTGAAGACTGGGTATGGACATTTAATTACCTCACCTCTCCAGAAACAAAATCACCACGTGCTTATTTTATTGATGTAATAAAAGGTTATGAAGCATACCGAAATGGAGAAGCAGATCATCTGGCCGGTGTTAAAGCAGTTGATAAATATACACTGGAAATAGAACTTAAAGAACCATTTGCTCCTTTCCTCGGAACACTTGCTTATAATACTTTTGTTGTAATGCCAAAAGAAGATGTTAATAAATGGGGAGAAGACTGGAACTTCCATCCTGTAGGAACAGGTGCATTTAAATTTGAATCATGGGAACAGGATTCAGTTGTACGGATGTCGAGAAATGATAACTACTGGATGAAAGATGAAGATGGAAATCAGTTACCTTATATGGATGCTCTTGAATTCCGTATTATTCCTGACTATACAATGATGTGGGAAGAATTCCAGATCGGGAATATCTACCAGACATATGTTGATGATCCTTTTTATCTTGATGCAAAAGAAAACTATTCTGATACATTTTATGAATTACCACAGCTGGGAACATACTATTATGGTATGAACGTAGAAAAAGAACCGTTTGATGACAAGCGTGTACGCCAGGCTATGAATTATGCTATCAATCGTGAAATGATGATTGAACTGGTTCAAAATGGAAGAAATACACCTGCTAAAGGTATAATTCCTCCATCTATGTTTGGCTATAACGAAGATTTAGAGGGTTATGAATATGATCCGGAAAAAGCAAAAGAACTGCTTACAGAAGCAGGTTATCCAGATGGATTTGAAGTAACATTTCAATATAATACTTCACAGCAGCATAAGCGGATTGCTGAAGCACTTCAGGCTCAGTACAGACAGGTTGGAATAAATATAAAACTTCAAAGTTTAGACTGGGGCAGCCATCTTGATTCTGTAGAACGTGGAGAAGCATCATTCTTCAGGATGGGCTGGGTTGCTGATTACAATGATCCGGACAACTTCCTTTATGTACTTCTGCACTCTAACAATATTGGTCCAGAAGGAAACTATGCACGTTTCAGCAACGAAAGATTTGATACTTTAACTCAGTATGCCCGTCTGGAAACAGATCCGGAAGAACGCAAAAAAGCCTATCAGCAGGCAGAGCAAATAGCTGTAGAAGAAGCTCCATGGGTATTTATTTACCACTATACAGCTCATTCACTGGTACAGCCATATGTTAACAATTATGTGCTGCCGGCATTTGGTCAGCATGCTAATCTGTTTAGAGATGTGTGGCTTGACAAATAATAAAACATTAAAAAATAAAACATGAAAGTTTTAAGATATTCAAGCAGATTTTGGTTCCCATATTTATGGGAGCCAAAATTATGCCTTTTTATCAGTATATATTTTATATTCATTGCAGCTGTAGAATTATTATAAATGCGAGGAAAATGGAGGTTTTTGCTGATGTTTGCATATTTTATAAGGAGGACACTTGGGGCTATTCCAGTTATTTTAGGAGTAATATTAGTTGTTTTTATTTTAACCACTATTGTACCCGGTGATCCGGCCAGGATAATGATGGGTCAGAGAGGTGATTCCGAAACACTGGAGCTGATTCGTAAAGAAATGGGTCTAGATGAACCTATTCATGTTCAGCTGGTGAAATTTTATAAAGATGTTTTTACCTTTAATCTGGGTAGATCTTATAGAAATAATATGACAGTTATGGAATCAATAAAAAGCCGGCTTCCTGTTACCGCAACACTTGCTATAGGAGCTATGATTATAGCTGTTGTTTTAGGAGTATCGATCGGTATATATTCTGCAACCCATCAATATACGTGGCAGGATTATCTAAGTATGGTTTTTTCTCTGCTGGGGATAGCATCACCTGTATATTTTGTTGGATTAATAATGGTTATTATATTTGCCCGAAAATTGGGCTGGGTTCCCGGCACCGGGCTTGGAGATGGAGAATGGATTTATTATGTATTACCTATTATAACTCTTGGAGTTAGGCCTATGGCACTTATTGTGAGGCTAACAAGATCAACAATGCTGGAGGTTGTTCATCAGGATTATGTAAAAACTGCCCGTGCTAAAGGTTTAAAGGAAAAGGCAGTAATCTACAAACATGCCCTAAAAAATGCATTAATTCCTGTTGTGACCATTATAGGACTGCAGACAGCCAGCCTTTTAAGTGGTGTAATGCTTACCGAGACAATTTATTCTCTGCCCGGACTGGGTCGACTTTCTATTCAGGCTGTTACAAATAGAGATTTTCCTATAATAAGAGGAGTAGTATTATTCATGGCGTTAGTATTTGTTTTTGCAAATCTATTAGTAGATCTGTCATATGGATTTTTCGATCCGAGGATCAGATATGAATAATGACTGCTTCGTCAAACTATTTAATAAAAGGATAGGAGGTCTAATATTTTGCGTAATAAAAATCTAAATAAAAACAGTAATTTAAAAAGAGAAGGTTTAAAAGAAACACCAGACACATTATTAAAGGATTCATGGAGAAAATTAAAAAGAAATAAACTTGCATTAGTGGGTATGAGTATAGTAATATTATTTATAATAGTTGCTATTTTAGCTCCGTATTTAACACCATATGATCCAATAGAACAGCTGATATGGACAGAAGGTGCTGCTGCAAAGCTGGCTCCTCCTTCTGCAGACCATCCATTTGGAACAGATTTATATGGAAGAGATATTTTAACACGGGTGATATATGGTGCTCGTATATCACTGCAGATATCTATCGCTGCCATGACCATTTCCGTTTTTATAGGTGTTATTATGGGTACACTGGCCGGTTTTTATGGGGGAGTGATAGATGATATAATAAGCTGGATTATAAATGTTTTATATGCATTTCCATTTCTGCTTTTTATAATTGCAATTGTGGCTTTTTTCCCACCCAGTTTAATTTTAACTTTTTCTGCAATAAGTCTCGTTTACTGGATGTCAATCGCCAGAGTTGTAAGAGGGCAGGTTCTCTCAATAAAAGAAAAGGAATTTGTAGAGGCTGCTCGCGCACTTGGTGTTAAAGACTGGAAGATAATGTTTAAACATATTTTACCTAATATTCTTGCTCCTGTAATTGTTCAGGCAACACTCGGCATGGGAAGTATCATTATGATTGAGGCATCATTAACATATCTTGGTTTTGGAACACAGCCTCCCACTCCCAGCTGGGGTTATATGATCTCTGCCGGCCAGGGATATCTGGCACAGGGGCAGTGGTGGTGGGGAGTATTTCCGGCCATTGCTATAATATTAACAGTGCTTGGATTTAATCTTTTCGGAGATGGACTCCGGGATGCTCTGGATCCAAAAAGTAGGTAGAAGTTTAGAATACAAAAGGGTAGGTGAAAAATTTTGGCAAATGAAAATAAGGAAAAACTTGTAGATGTTAAAAATTTAAAAACATACTTCTACACAGAAGAAGGAGTAGTTAAAGCCGTTGATGGTGTGGACTTTGAGATTTATCCTGGAGAAACACTCGGTATAGTTGGAGAATCCGGCTGTGGTAAGAGTGTTACTTCACTTTCTATTATGGGATTGGTCGAATCTCCTCCCGGGAAAATTGTTGATGGAGAAATTTTATTTGAAGGAAAAGACCTTACAAAATTAAGTCAGGGCCAAATGAGGAAAATCAGAGGTAATGATATTTCTATGATTTTCCAGGAGCCGATGACTTCTTTAAATCCGGTTTATACAATCGGTGATCAGATTTCTGAAGCTATAATTATTCACAAAGGCCTCAGTGAAAAAGAGGCAATGAAAGAGTCTGTTGAAATGCTCAAAAAAGTTGGAATCCCTCTGCCAGAACAGCGGATTAACGAATATCCCCACCAGTTATCTGGTGGTATGAGGCAGAGAGTTATGATTGCTATGGCATTATCCTGTGATCCAAAGCTTTTAATCGCAGATGAGCCAACAACAGCTCTCGATGTTACAATTCAGGCACAGATACTGGAACTTATGCACGGCCTGAAGGATAATTATGGAATGGCTATTATGATGATAACACATGACCTCGGTGTAATTGCAGAGGTTTCCGATAGAGTAGCAGTTATGTATGCCGGTAAAGTTGTTGAATATACAGATGTGAACACACTTTTTGCTGATCCAAAACATCCATATACATGGGGACTTATGAACTCTATACCCAAACTGGACAGACAGGTGAACAGGCTTCAGGCAATACCCGGTATTGTACCAAGTCCACTTAACTTTCCGGATGGATGTAAATTTAATACACGCTGTCCTCTTGCTGAAGGAAAATGTTTTACAGATGAACCAGAACTTGTAGATGCAGCTGAAGGACATCAGGTCCGCTGCTGGAGGTATAAAGATCTTGAAGAGATGAAAAAGCAGAATAAGAAAATATATGAGGAGCAGAGGTGATCGGCATGGCAGAAAAATTACTTGAAGTAAATAATCTAAAAAAATATTTTCCTGTTAAAGCTGGAATTTTCAAGAAGACAGTTGCTCATGTTAAGGCTGTAGATGATATAAGTTTCTTTGTTAATGAAGGAGAAACACTTGGTCTGGTTGGTGAATCTGGCTGTGGTAAATCAACTACAGGTAGAACAATTTTGCGCCTGCTGGAGGCAACAGCCGGTGAAGTTATTTTTGAAGGAAAAGATGTTCTTTCACTTAATAAAGAAGATTTAAGAAATATAAGAAGAGATATGCAGATCATTTTTCAGGATCCCTATGCTTCACTGAATCCGAGGATGACTGTTGCAGATATAGTTGGAGAACCAATTGATATTCATAATTTAGCTAAAAACAAAAAAGACCGCAACGAAAAAGTTAAAGATATACTGGAAAGAGTAGGTCTGGGTTCTGAATATATGCGCCGTTATCCACATGAATTTAGTGGTGGACAGAGGCAGAGAATAGGAGTAGCAAGAGCACTGGCGGTCGATCCCAAGCTTATTATTGCAGATGAACCTGTTTCTGCTTTGGATGTTTCTATTCAGGCACAGGTAATAAATCTTCTGCAGGATCTGCAGAAGGAGTTTGGACTTACCTATCTCTTTATTGCTCACGATTTGAGTGTTGTTAAACATATCAGTGATAGAATAGCAGTTATGTATCTGGGTAAAATAGTAGAAATGGCCGATAAAAATGAGCTGTTTAATGATCCGATGCATCCATATACACAGTCACTTTTATCTGCTATTCCGGAAGCAGATCCAACCAAGAAAAAAGATCGAATTATTCTTGAAGGTGATGTACCGAGTCCGGTAGATCCACCATCTGGCTGCAGATTCCATCCAAGATGTCCTAAAGCATTTGATAAATGCTCAGTTGAAGAACCTGTTTTCAAAGATTATGGAGATAATCATTTTGCTGCATGTCATCTGCTGGAAGAATAAATTTATTTAGAATAAAATAAATCATTCAAAAGCCCTGTGCTTTTTTTAAGCCGGGGCTTTTAAACAGGGATGGAGTTGAAGTAGATGAGTAATTATGAATGGAAAACCAAGAAAGAACAAATTATTGAAGATGCAAGAAAAGATCCCTTTCAGAAAATAGAGCATCTTGCTAAAAGGGCAAATACAACTCCAAGATATGTAAGAACTATTCTTTCGGAAGCAAATTTATCTTTAATGAACTTGAGAAGAGAGTATGCAAGGAAAATGGAGAAAAATAATCAGTCAAATGTAGATAATATAATTTTGAGCTATCTTTTTAATTCTCCATTCATGAAAAATGTAGACAGTAATCATTATAAAAATATTATATTTAACAACCCGGATGATTTTAATGATTTAGAAGGGAATATAAAGTCCGATTACTACAGTCTATCTTTAGTGCATAATATAAAAGATAATCCACTTGCAGTGAGTACAGTTTTGATAAGCCGAACACTGGATAAAATTAAAGATATTGGACCTGAAATCGAAAATATAATTAGTTTTATTCAAAAAAATGCAGAAAAAAACAGCTGCAGGTTAAGCAATATAATTTTTGATGTGGAACTGGCTGCAGCTCAGACTGCAGAACTGCTGGAATCTTCTCCACTGGATCCAATAATTCGAGCCAGACAGTTCATTACAGAAACAGTAAGTGGAGAGAATAAAATACTTCTTTTGAATTATTTTAATGCAGAGAAAATAACTATTTCTATTACACCTGGTAAGGGGTTTTTGATTAATAAAAAATATGACAGCAAAAATTAAATAAAATATTATTTTTTAAACAGAAAGCAAAATTCTATCATTATTAAATTTACTTCCGTGTTTAACCTCAAACATTTTGAGCAGTTTTTCTATGGTGAGATTATCTTTGTTTTCACCTGTGATATCATAAATTATCTGTCCACCATCCATCATTATCAGACGGTTCCCCATTTTTATTGCATCTTCCATATTATGTGTAACCATCAGAGTAGTAATATTATTTTCATTTACAAGTTCAGCAGTTAGCTGTTTTATCTTAATTGCTGTAGCAGGGTCTAAAGCTGCAGTATGTTCATCCAGAAGCAGCAGGCCCGGATCAGCAACAGTAGCCATCAGAAGTGTTAATGCCTGTCTCTGTCCACCAGAAAGAAGCTTAACTTTTGTGGTCAACCTATCTTCAAGCCCTAAATCTATTTTTTTAAGGTGTTTTTTCATTATTTTTCGCTTATATGAGCTCAGTCCCCATTTAAGAGAAAGATTGTTGGATTTGGAGATTGCAAGAGATAGATTTTGTTCTATTGTCATTTCAGGAGAAGTTCCAGAAAGAGGATCCTGAAAAACACGTCCTATATTTCTGGCACATTTATACTCACTCTGACAGGTTATATCTTCTTTATTTAAAAGTATTTTTCCTTCCTCTACCGGGAAAACACCGGCAATAGAATTAAGCAGGGTTGATTTACCTGCTCCATTACTGCCCACAATTGTGATAAAATCACCCTCATTGACAGTAAGATTTATATTTTCTAAAGCAGTATTTTCATTTGAAGTACCTCTGTAAAAAATCTTTGTGAGGTCATTTATAATAAGCATTTTTTTCACCTCAATATTTTTTTGAGTCTTGGTGTTGACAAAAATACAACTACAATTAAAGCTGTTAGTAATTTTAGATCTGAAGCAGCAAGACCTAAATTCAGTGCAATAGAAATACTAAAACGATAAAGTATAGAACCTATAACCACACCGAGTGTTGTTATAACAATTGAATGTTCACCGATCAACACTTCACCAATAATAACAGAAGCAAGTCCGGCAACAATTGTACCTATACCCATACTTACATCAGCAAACCCCTGATACTGTCCCACAAGTGCTCCAGAAAGAGCTACAAAGGAATTGGAAATAATCAGTCCAAGCATTTTCATGGAATTTGTGCTGATTCCCATACTTCTAATCATCTGTGGATTATCTCCAGTAGCCCTGAGGGCAAAACCCAGCTGTGTGTTCAAAAAAGCATCTAAAATAAGTTTAATAATAATAATTAATACAGTAAGTATAATAATGCTGTTCCATGGATATGCCAGGCCCCAGTCTTCAGCGATTGTAAATATGGTCTCTTTACCGATAAGTGGAATATTGGGCCGCCCCATAACTCTCAGATTAATGGAATAAAGAGAAGTCATGGTCAAAATACCGGAAAGAAGTGGAGCAATTTTTAATTTTGTGTTCAAAAATCCGGTTATAGTTCCGGCCAGTCCACCTGCAAATACAGCAGCAGCAAGTGACAAAAATGGATTTACACCTGCGGTTATCAATCTGGCCGATACAGCAGCCCCCAGTGGGAGGCTGCCGTCTACTGTTAAATCTGCAAAATCAAGTATTCTAAATGTAATAAAAACTCCCAGTGCCATCAAAGCAAATGCCAGTCCCTGTTCAAGGGATGTCAGAACAAAACTTAGACTCATAGTACACCTCTTTACAATATTATCAAGTATTTACCCATATATTAATATAGTGTTTTTAGATCTGTATATTATATAGATCTTTATTCATTATTTCTGCAGTATATATAATTATTCATATATTTATATATTTTTATACACATATTTATTCGTAAATTACATCTGCATTTTCCAAAATATCTTCAGGTATTTCTAACCCCAGGTTTTTACAGGCAGTTTTATTTAGGTAGAGTTT
>JBNJGL010000026.1:0-32278 GCA_051747745.1 Bacillota bacterium
GGACATCCAAATCTAAAGGAAGTCACAAAAAATACTGCCGCCAGAAATACCGAACTTGGTGTAGCAGAGTATTTAAAAGAATATTTCAAATTTTAGTGATAGAAGTTATAGTCTGCTAGCAAACCTCGTGGGCTTGCCCCGAGGAGGGTCAAAAGAGGACAGCTTGTAAAGTATTCCTTTACAATGATATAATTGTTTTATAACACGACTTGATAGGATTATAGATATTCTGGCAGTAAATATATTCAAGAGTGGGGATAATCAGTTTTCAAAAAGCACAGAATTCCAGAACAGTTAGCAGGAGGAAATCATATTGCAGATATGGCAGTTATTAAAAGTTAGTTTCAAACAATTTTATAACAACTTATTTAGATCTGTACTTTTAAGTCTTTTCTGGTTTTTTCCTATTTTTTTGCTTATTGTTATTGCTCTGACAGGAATTTCATCAGGCTGGATTCTGCCTGCTGTTTTACCTATTCTGCTTTTGGGACCATTTACATTATCTTTTCTCAATGAGGTTAAACAGCTTTCAGAGAAAGGAACATTTTCAATAAAGAATATATTTATTTACTTTAAAGAAAAATTCTGGCGCGGTCTATTTGCTTTTTTAACGGCTGTGGCAGGATATTCTGTTCTGATAATAGATCTGATGTTCTTTTTTAAAAGAAGCAGTGGAAAACTGCTGTATACAGCACTATCATTTTTGTTCTTATATTTAATAGTTTATTATACAATTTATCAGGCATATGTCTGGGGACTTTTGATAGTTCAGCCGGACAAAAAACTCAGAACAGTTCTGAAAAATGCTCTCATTATAAGTATAGATAATATATTTTTTTCTCTGTTGTTTTTTGCAGCGTTATTTTTAATCACCTTAATTTTAGTTTTGCTGGGTGTTGGAATACCATCAGTATTCATGGGATTTGTTGGACTTTTTATTATTAATGTAAGTTCCAGAATGCTGAATCAATATTAGACTGGAAGGGGTTTATTTATGAGCGAATACTATCTGGGAATTGATCTGGGGGGAACCAAAATATTAACAGGACTTGCAGATGGAGAAGGAAAAATTCTTGCAGATTCCCGTCGTGATACTCAGGCGGAAATGGGAGAAAAACAGGTTATAAATAATATGCTTAAAACAGTTAAAGATGTGCTGGGAGATGCAGGTATTCCTGCTGGTCATGTAAAAGCACTTGGTATAGGCAGTCCCGGCCCGCTTGATACAAAAAAGGGTATAATTGTGGAGAATTCTAACCTTCCCTGGAAAAATGTACATATAGTGGATATAATGCAGAAAGAATTGGGTATTAAAACTGTGCTGGAAAATGATGCAAATGCTGCTGCTCTTGCAGAAAAATGGTTTGGAGCTGGACGAGATGTTGATGATATGGTTTATCTGACCATCAGCACAGGGATTGGTGGAGGTGCAGTTATCAAAAAAGAACTTTTTACCGGATTTTCTAATAATGCATGTGAAATTGGTCATACTGTCATTGACCCGGATGGGCCCCTTTGTGGGTGTGGAAATCACGGCTGCCTGGAATCTTTTGCATCCGGAAAATCTATAGGCAGAATGGCAAAAGAAGCAGTAAAAGCTGGAAAAAGTGAACTTATATTAGAACTTTCCGGTGGTAATATGGACAAAATTGATGCTGCAGTATGTGCAGAAGCCGCCCGGAAGGGAGATACAGCCGCAGCAGAGATATTTTTGACAGCAGGTTTTTATCTGGGTATAGGACTTGGAAATGTGGTCAATATCTTTAACCCACAGCTGCTGGTTTTAGGTGGTGGAGTTATGAAAGCATCTGATCTTTTTCTGGACAAAGCTCTGGAAATTATGGAGCAGAATGCTCTGGATGCATCACTATCTGTTCTTGAAGTGAAAAAGGCCGAACTTGGTGATAGAATAGGTTTGATGGGAGCACTTGCAGTTGCAATGAAAGAAAGGTTAATAGAAAATGGATAAAAAAGAAAAACTGCTTGTTTTAGATGTTTTTAATAGATTTGATATGGATATTGTTGCAGGAAAATCAGGAATAAATCGGGAAATTACTGAAAGTGATATAAAAAGACCGGGAATAGAGCTGGCCGGTTTCTGGAAGTATTTTACTCCAGAAAGAGTTAATCTAATAGGTAAAACTGAAATATCGTTTCTCAATGAGCTAGAAGCTGGCATATTAAAAGAAAGAATTGAACAATTTGTTTCATATGATCCGGTATGTATAATTGTTTCCAGCGGAGAAAAGGTGCCTGAGCTGCTGATAGAAAAAGCGCAGGCAAAAGGAATACCTCTTTTTTCTACTGAAACTTCTACAACCAGATTCAGCAGTATGCTGTTAAATTATCTGGAAGAAAAATTGGCACCGGTAAAAACAATACATGGTGTACTGGTTGATATTTACGGAATAGGGGTTCTTATTACAGGAGAAAGTGGTATTGGAAAAAGTGAAACTGCAATTGAACTTGTCAAAAGAGGCCACAGGCTTGTGGCAGATGATATAATAGAACTGCGTAAAATTGGC
The DNA here is from genome assembly GCA_051747745.1 of Bacillota bacterium. GTDB lineage: Bacteria > Bacillota > Halanaerobiia > Halanaerobiales > Halanaerobiaceae > QPJE01. The sequence goes on from JBNJGL010000026.1 coordinate 2,526, forward strand.
GAAATGCGTTTAACAGGTATGGCACCAGAAAATTCAAGATATTTTTTAGAAATGCGAGGTATTGGAATTATAAATGTTAAAAATCTCTTTGGAGCTGGTGCTGTAAAAAACTCCTCTCCTATAAATCTGGTGACAAGGCTGGAGCACTGGAAAAAAGGAGAAGAATACGAACGTCTTGGACTGGACAGCAGTAAAACAGAAATAATGGGGATAGATGTTGAAGAAATTCTTATTCCTGTCAAACCGGGCAGGAATCTTGCCCTTGTACTTGAAGTTGCAGCCATGAACTTCAGGATGAAATCAATGGGATACAATGCTGCTGCAGATTTCGCTGAAAATATTTCGAGAAAATAACTGGAGGTGGACACCGGTGATTTTTGCTGTACAGGTTTTACAAAAAGATGTTCTAGTGAAAATTTTAATATTTACACTGTTTATAAATATATTTTTTATGATATCACCGGTAAATACTGCTGCTGAAGATAAAGCTGACAGGCGGGTCATTTTCAATAAACTTGATACAGCTGGAGATGATTATGGACCTGGGACATACAATTATCCTCTAAACAGGATTTTTCAGGTAGAAGGACGGCTGTTTGATCTTCTGGCATTAACAGTATATGAATCTGAAGAAAAATACAGTTTTGAATTCGATTTTGAAAGACTTACTGACCACTGGAACGGCAGTTTTGGCTTCAGTCTGCCTCTGATAGAAATCTATTTTGACAATAAATCTGGAGGAGAAAAAGATCTGTTTCAAAAAGGAGCCAATATTAGTTTTCCCGAGGATTTCAGCTGGGATAAATACTTAAAAATAAGCGGCTGGTGGGTGAGGTTATTTGAACCGGATGATATAGGAAAAGATCTTTATAATTTAAACGAAAATGCTCTGGTTGATCCTTTTGCAGCGGAAACGGCTGTAGTAGAAAAGAATGATAATACATTAATTATTACAATTTCCAAAAAAGAACTGGGTTCACTTAATAACAGCAAATTTGTTTTACTTATAGGAAGTTTTGACCCTTTTGGTTATGGTCACTATCGCAGTATAACAGATACTGCTGCTTCCTGGCAGCTGTATGATTTGAGCGGGAGAAATATAGAAAAAGCTCCCAGAACTGTAGATATTCTGGTTCCTGATGGAAAAGATCAGAAAGAAATACTTTCTGATGGTGATTTTCCGGTGGTTCCCTATCTGAGATTAAAACCACCACTGCCAATTTTTGAAAAACCGGCAGCATATTATTTTACAGAAAAAAATTTAATTATTGTATCTGCATTTTTACTGTATCTATATTTGATCTATGTTTTTATAAAAAAATATCAAAATTGATATTTATAAAATATGTTATAAAATAGCAAAAGAGGTGAAATAATGTCAGAAGATTCTTTGAAATTTTGCCGGGATATTTTATCAAAAGTTTCCAGAAGTTTTGCTCTAACTATTCCTATGCTGGATGATGTAATTCAGGATGAGGTGCTTGTTACATATCTGCAGGACAGGATTCTGGATAATTTTGAAGATGAGGTAGAAGGAATAGAGTTTGAAAAAAGAAAAATGCTGATGGATACTGTCTGCAGTATATTTTCTGCTGAAGATTATGATAGAGAAAAAGATTTTCTAACTATAGAAAAAAACAGCAGCTTTATCCAAAAGAAGCCTTTACGAGAGCTGAATCAGAATATTAGAGAAGTTTATACTGCTTATAACAATTTTGATGATCAGATAAAAGATTTTTCCCATAAATGGCTTGTAGAAATGAATAAAGGTATGCAGAAATACCTGCAGAAAGAAGTAGAAACATTTTCCGAACTGGATGAATACTGTTATTATGTTGCTGGAACTGTGGGAGGTTTTTTGACTGATCTTATTATCTTCAAGCTTGATCTGGATGGAACAGAGAAAGAAGTGCTGCATGAAAATTTCAATGAAGCAGGGCTTTTTCTTCAGAAAGTAAACCTTATCCGTGATATAAAAGACGATCTTGAGAACAGAGCAAAACACTTCTGGCCGCTTAAAGATCTGGGAATTACCGAAGCAGAACTCAGAGACATAGAGAAACAGAATAAATCACTTCGAGCTCTGGATAAAATGCTTGCTGATGTGTTGGAGCACATTGAATCACTTGTTAGATATTATAAGGCACTTCCTGATGAACTTTCCGGATACAGGAAATTTTTTGCAGTTAATAATGCTCTGGGTATTGCCACTATTGAAAAACTAAAAGATAATAAAAAAGTTTTTTACGGCAGAAAGCCTGTTAAAGTTTCTAAAATAGAATTTTTAAAGATAATAAAATCACCGGAAAAATATTTTTTAAAAAAGAGTCAGAATTTCAAACTGTGATTGGAGTATATAATGACTGAGGAAAAAAAGATTTTTATAGTAATCAATCCTACAGCAGGAAATGGAAATATAAAGACAGTTCCAAAAGATGAACTGTTAGAAGCCGGATATCAGGTGGAAGAATATTTAACTGAGGGACCGGGTGACTGTACTGTGAAAGTCAGAGAATTTCTCAAAAAAGGGTTTAATATCATTGTAGCAGTAGGTGGGGATGGAACAATCAATGAAGCTGCTAATGGATTTTTTGAAAATGGAAATCCGGTAAATAGATCTGCCTGTCTGGTTTTTTATCCTGCCGGAACTGGAAGTGATTTTGGAAGAACAGTTTTAAAGGAAGAGAAATATTTAGATCTGCCTGATCTACTAAAACTGATAAAAAACGGTACAGTTAAGAAAATCGATACAGGGAAAGTCGTATTTAAAGATGAAAAAGGAAAACAGAAGCAGAGATATTTTGTTAATGTGATGGATGGAGGACTGGGAGCAGAAACAGCATATCTGGTAAATAAAAAGAAGAAAAAAGGTGAAGGACTTTTAACATATCTAAAACAGGTTTTTACAGCAGTTTTTAAATATAAAAACAGGTTTTTTAGGCTGAAAATTGATGGAGAAGAGAAGTATGCGGCGGCAGCAAATACCATTGTTGTAGCAAATGGTCAATATTTTGGCAGTGGTTTAAAAATTGCTCCAGGAGCAGAGATTGATAGCGGATTTCTTGAAGTTGTTTTGCTTGGAGAACTGAGTATACCGGTAATATTTTTGAATTTATACAGGCTGTTTACTGGAACTATATACAGACATCCAGAAGTTTTACATTTTAAAGCCAAAAAGGTAGAATTTACTGCCGAATCTGCAGTGAAAATAGAACTGGATGGAGAAACACCAGGTTTTACCCCTGTTAAAATTGAAGTCTGTCCGAAGAGTTTAAATCTTTTACTTCCACAGCAGGACTGATGTTTTACTTTTTAATTAGCTTGATGTAAAATTAAATTAGGAAGATTGACGTGAAATTAAATTAGGAAAAGATATAACGGTTACTGAGAGGAGCCAGTTAAAGCAGATGAAATTTTTAATAATAACAGGAATGTCTGGTGCCGGGAAATCACTTGCCCTTAACTATTTTGAAGATAAGGGCTATTTCTGTGTAGATAACCTGCCGCCAGCACTTATATCAAAATTTGCGGAACTATGTTCAAAATCAGAAATGAATAAAATTGCGCTTGTCAGTGATATTAGGGGCCGGGAATTTTTTGCTGAATTGTTTGAAGAACTTTCAAAATTAGAAAAAATGCAGATAGATTATGATATATTGTTTTTAGAGACTTCCGATGAAGTTCTTATTCGAAGATACAAGGAAAGCCGCAGGAGGCATCCACTTGATCAGGAAGGAAGAATTTTAGAAGCTATAAAAAGAGAGCGCAAAATTTTAGAAGAACTGAAGGGGAGAGCTGCAGAAATAATTGATACAAGTGATCTGGAAATAAAAGAGTTTTATAATAATCTCAGCAGACTGCTTGTTTATGAGGAAAATCCCAGAGAGTATTTGACCATTTCTCTGCTCTCATTTGGATTTAAATATGGTCTGCCGCGGGATGCTGACCTGGTTTTTGATGTAAGATTTCTTCCCAATCCCCATTATATTTCTTCTTTAAAAGAACATACTGGAGAAGAAGAAGTTGTACAGGATTATGTATTAAAGTGGCCGGTTACAAAGAAATTTATGCAGAAATTTTATTCTCTGCTGGATTTTTTACTTCCAGAATATCGAAAAGAGGGAAAAAGCCATCTTACTATTGCAGTAGGCTGTACAGGTGGTAAACACAGATCGGTGACCACAGTGGTTAAACTTGCTGAAAGATTAAAAAATATGGATTATAAGATAAATATTGAGCACCGTGATATAGATAAATAAGGAAGTGAAAGATTATGAATTTTTGGAAGTGGTTTTTGCCCGGTCTGGGAGTTAAAAGGTGGCTGTTTTTAACCCTGATCGGTATGATAATTTTGAGTGCAGGAATTTATCCTCTTTTTGGATTTGACCTGACAGTATTAATGGATAATCTTTTATCAGATATAATAGAAGCTGTTTTTCCGGCAGATTATTCTGCTGCTATATTAAATTTTTTTGGACTTTTTATGATAATTTTTGGGATTTTTATAATTTACTATTCACTTTATAAAATTAAAGATGAACTCAATAAACAGCTTGCTCCAAATGATGAGCTGATAGATATACTCTACAAAAAGAAAAAACTAAAAAGAGGTCCGGAAATTGTAGCTTTTGGTGGAGGAACAGGTCTTTCCAATCTGCTGAGAGGGTTAAAAAAATACAGTGATAATATCACAGCAGTTGTGACAGTGGCTGATGATGGAGGCAGCTCCGGCAGACTTAGAGATGAAATGGGTATTCTCCCGCCTGGAGATATACGCAACTGCCTTGTTGCCCTGGCCGACAGAGAACCTCTGATGGAAAAACTTTTTCAGCACCGCTTTCAGTCAGAAGGACAGCTGGAAGGCCACAGTTTTGGTAATTTATATATTGCTGCCATGACAGAAGTACTGGGAGATTTTGAAGAAGCCGTAAGAGCATCCAGTAAAGTTCTTGCAATTCGCGGCCGGGTACTTCCGGCATCAAATGAGGATATAAAGCTGGGTGCACATTATCAGGATAGAGAAACCAGGATTGGAGAATCAGCCATTCCTGCTTATAATAAAAAAATAGAAGAGGTTTTTCTCAGACCTGAGACAGCTGCAACAACTCCGGAAGTAATGGAAGCAGTAAAAAATGCCGAAATTATACTTATTGGGCCGGGAAGCCTTTATACAAGTATTCTGCCCAATTTACTGATAAAAGGGATAGCAGGATCTTTAAAAAAGAGCAGTGCATTAAAAATATATATTGCAAATGTAATGACACAGCCGGGGGAAACAGATGGCTATACTGCATCTGATCATGCACAGGCGATTATTGATCATGTAGGAGAAGGAATTTTTGATTATATAATAGTTAATGGAGAAAAAGGCTCTGCCGATGTAAGGAAGCGCTATGAAGCAGAAGGAGCTTTTCCTGTTGAGGTTGACTACAAAAAGCTAAGGGAGATGAACCTGAAGATAGTGGAAGAAGATCTGCTTATGTCGAACAGCTATCTCCGTCATGATCCTGATGCTCTGGCAGAGCTGATTTACAGATTGCACGAAAGCAGGTGAAAATATGTCTTATACAGATCGGGTAAAAGATGAGCTGACCCGATACGAGAATAGAAGTTATGAAGAACAGCTTGCAGAACTGGCAGCACTGATTAGAATGGACGGTTCTATTCAGATTACACACAGACATCTTGCTGTCAAAATAAAGATTTACCATGGAAATCTTGCCAGAAGAATTTTTTCTCTAATAAAAGAAAGATTTGGTTTTAGTATAGAAATTATTGTCCGTCAGAATAAAAAATTCAACCGCAAACACAGCTATGAACTAATTTTAACTCCTCAGCCGGGTATAAGAGAATTTCTGCTTGAACTTGGGTTTTTAAATCCTCAAAACAACCTTATTTTTAGTATTAAAGAAGAATATTTTAATAACAGAAAGCTGGCCCAGGCATATCTCAGAGGTATATTTTTAGGTGGTGGGTCGATAAACAGCCCTAAAAGTGAATATCATTTAGAATTTAGATGTGAAAGAAGCAGCCTGGCTGAAGATCTTGTTAATCTGCTGAAAAAATTTGATTTAAATCCACACCAGACAGAACACAAGGGAAATAATGTAGTTTATTTTAAAAAATATGAAGAAATTGTAAAAATTTTAAATATAATTGGGGCACATAAATCAATGCTGGATATGGAAAATATTCAAATTGTTAAACAGGTAAAAAATGATGTCAATAGAAAGGTTAATTTCGAAACAGCAAATCTAGAAAAAACAGTTTCTGCTGCAGCAGATCAGCTTGATAATATTAGACTTATTGAAGAAAAACAGGGACTCGATTCTTTAAGCAGCAGTCTTAAAGAAATTGCTGAGTTGAGGAAAGAAAACCCATATGCAAGTCTTAAAGAGCTTGGAGAAAAGCTGGATCTGAGTAAATCGGGAGTTAATCACAGATTCAGGCGCTTAAAAAAAGCAGCAGATGAAATTCGGGGGTAATAATAATGGAACTTGATTTTAATCTCCAGTTAGAACAGCAGCAAAAATTAGTTATGACTCCAAACCTACAGATGGCTATAGAACTTCTGCAGTATTCAGGTCAGGAACTCAATGAGTTTGTAGAAGAAGAGCTGCAGGAAAACCCCATGCTTGACAGAGAAAAAGTAAGTTCAGCTGAACAGTTTGAAGCCAGAATAAAAAATCAGTATCAGAATTTTTCAGGTTCGCATTTTTCCGGTGAAGATGAAGAAAAAGATTACAGCTTTGAAAACATGGTAGAATATAGACCCGATCTTTATGAACATTTGGAAAACCAGCTCTTTGAAGTGGTTTCACCTTCAGAAATAAGTATTGGCCGCTATATAATAGGTAATTTAAATGAACAGGGGTTTTTAGAAGAAGATATAGACAGTATAAGTGAAAAGCTAAATGAAAGTAGAGAAAAAATAAAAAAAGTTCTTTCTGCAGTTCAGCATTTAGATCCATCCGGAATAGCTGCAAGGGACCTCAAAGAGTGTCTTCTCATACAGCTGAATAATTCTATGTTTGATACCGGACTGGCCGAAAGAATAATCAAAGAGTATTATGAAGAGTTGATAGAACAGAGATATGAAAATATTATAGCTTCATTAGGTGAAGAATCTGAAGATGTGTGGGCTGCTTTGAATTTAATAAGTACTCTTGATCCAGCCCCAGGCAGACAGCTTGCTCAGAAAAAAGAGCCAGAATATATAATACCTGATATAATAGTTAAAGATATAAAAGGAGATTATGTTATAATTTTAAATGAAAATGCAAGTCCAACTCTCCGCATAAATCCAATGTATTTTCAGATGATGAAAGAGAAAAATGACAGTGAAACAGCAGAGTTTTTAAAGAAAAAATATAAATCAGCACTATGGCTGATAAAAAGTATTGAACAGAGAAGAATGACAGTTTATCGGCTCTCAAAAGCTATTGTAGAAAGGCAGCAGGGATTTTTTGAGAGGGGAATTGAATATCTGAAAACTATGACTATGGATGAAATTGCAGAAATTATTGGTATGCATGAATCAACTGTAAGCAGGGCGGCCAGCGGTAAATATATGCAGACTCCCAGAGGATTGTTCAGCCTAAAGTATTTTTTCTCAAGTGGTATTAATGGGATTTCTTCTCACAGTATAAAAGCCATTATTCGTAAATATATAGAAAATGAAGATCCAGAATCTCCTCTAAGTGATTCTAAACTATCAGATCTGATTTCTCACAATGAAAAAATAGATTTGAACAGAAGAACACTTGCCAAATACAGAAATGAAATAGGAATTCCGTCTTCGCGCAGAAGAAAAAAGGAATATAAGCGCCCCTGATAAACTTCTGTTATAGAAATAATTATTTCAGAAATTAAGCAGGAATTACTAGATTAATATAGAATATATTAAGTAGTAATAAGTTATTATAAAGAAAAAGCTGGCTTTTGATCAGCTTTCTTTTTGTCAGCGCCGGGACATTTGTGTTCCATTTGGTCAAAATCGTTCCAACAGGGAGGATTATTATGAAAAAACTCTTCAAAATTCAGGAAAAAATTGTGCCTGAAATAGTAGAAACAGCTCAAATACGTTATAATATACTTAGAAGTATTTATTATCATCAGCCTGTTGGCAGAAGAGCCCTTGCCCGTATGCTTGATTTAAGCGAAAGAAAGATAAGAAATGATCTGGATTTTTTTGAAAAAAATTATTTTATAAGAATTAGTCCAGCTGGTACACAGATTACTAGAACTGGTGAGGATTTTTTGGTAGAATTAGATGAGTATATAAAAGAATTAAGAGATATAAAAAATCTGGAAAAGGATCTGGAAAATATTTTAGGTTTAAAAAAGGTTAAACTTGTTATTGGAGCAGTTCCAGAAGCAGACAGAAAGGTAGAAATAGGTCGGCTGGCAGCACAACTGCTGCAGAACGAAATAAAAAATGGTGATATACTTGCTGTCACCGGAGGGACAACACTATCAAAGGTGGCAGAAACAATGGCCTACAGGCAGGATTCAGGTGATGTTGTTGTTGTTCCAGGTAGAGGTGGGCTAGGTGAAGATGTTGATATACAGGCAAATACAATAGCTGCAGAGATTGCCAAAAAACTTGGTGGACGCTATCATCTTCTGCATGTCCCTGACAATATTGCCGAAGAAAATTTTTCGCGAATCTGTCATGAGCCAAGTATACAGAAAACAATGCAGATTTTAAAAAAAGCTAATATACTTATCCACGGTGTTGGCAGTGCTGAAGATATGGCAGCACGCCGCGGATTGAGCAGGAAGGAAATTGATAAACTTCTTGCTGAAGGAGCTGTTAGTGAAGCCTTTGGATTTTATTTTGACAGCTCGGGGAAAATTGTTTATTCAACTACCAGTGTAGGTTTAACACTGGAAGATTTAAAAGATATAGATAAGGTTATAGTGGTTGCCGGTGGTGAAGATAAAGCTGAGGCAATAATCGCAGCAGTTTCTCCACAGTATCAGGATATATTAATTACAGATGAAATGACTGCCAGAAAAATTATCAGGCTAAAAGGAGGTGAGGCCTCAGCGGTGTCTGGTGCTTGCTGAGTTAATTTGTTAAGCAGTAGAGAAAAATCACAAATTTTATTAATTATTTTAAAGGAGGAAGATAATAGATGAGTGTAAAAGTTGCAATTAATGGTTTTGGTCGTATTGGAAGGGCTGCTTTAAGAAGTTCATTTAACAACCCTGAGGTGGAGTTTGTAGCAATTAATGATCTTGTTGAACCAAGGACTCTGGCATATCTGCTAAAATATGACAGCAGTCAGGGCAGATTTGATGCTGAGGTAGATTTTACAGACAATAGTATTATTGTTGATGGTAAGGAAATTAAAGTTTTTGCAGAAAAAAACCCTGCAGATCTTCCCTGGGGAGAAAATGGAGTAGAAATTGTAATAGAATCTACCGGATTATTTACAGATGCCAATGATGCTAAAAAACATATTGAAGCAGGAGCAAAAAAAGTTATTATCTCCGCACCTGCCAAAAATGAAGATCTGACTATTGTACTTGGTGTAAATGATGACAAATATGATCCAGAAAAACATGATGTTGTTTCCAATGCTTCCTGTACAACAAACTGTCTGGCACCTGTTGCAAAGGTACTGAATGATAAATTTGGAATAGAAAAAGGTTTAATGACAACCATTCACTCTTATACAACAAGTCAGAACATACTTGATGGTCCATTTGCCTGGAAGAAGATTACAAGAGGTAGAGCAGCTGCAGAAAATATTGTACCTACAACTACTGGAGCAGCAAAGGCTGTTACATTAGTACTGCCCGAGCTTGACGGTAAACTGGATGGTATGGCGGTTCGTGTTCCAACTCCTACCGGATCTCTGGTAGATATGGTTGTAGATTTAGAAGAAGATGTTACAGTTGAAGATATTAATAAAGCTATGAAAGAAGCTGCTGAAGGACCTATGAAGGGAATTCTTGGTTATACTGAAGAACCACTGGTATCCCGTGATTATATAGGAGATCCTCGTTCATCTATCTATGATGCAAACCACACACGTATTGTTCAGGGTAATCAGGCTAAAATTTTATCCTGGTATGACAATGAGTGGGGTTATGCCAGCCGTGTAATCGATCTGGCAGTTAAAATGAAAAAGTTAGGACTATAATAACTATAATTTGAAATTCCAGTTATAATAAGATAATCTGCTCTGGATTAAAAAAATTAATCCAGAGTCGATTATTACTGGTTCTAATTTTGTGTGCACAGTTTTGCAGGAGGTATAAAGATGAAAAAAACGCTAAAAGACATAGATTTTAAAGGAAAAAAAGTTCTTGTAAGAGTTGATTTTAATGTTCCTTTAGAAAACGGTAAAGTCACAGACAAAACAAGGATAGAAGCAGCTCTCCCAACAATAGAATATTTGCTCAGAGAAGATGCTAAAGTGATTCTTATTTCTCATCTGGGTCGCCCCGGTGGAGAAGTAAAAGAAGAGCTGCGTATGGATCCAGTTGCCAAAGAGCTGGCTAATTTGCTGAATAAAGAAGTAAAAAAAGCTGATGACTGTATTGGTGAAGAAGTTAAAAAAGCTGCTGATGGTCTTGAAAATGGTGAAGTTTTAGTTTTAGAAAACAGCCGCTTCCATGCTGGTGAAAAGGCAAATGATCCGGAATTTGCCAGAAAACTTGCTTCACTGGCAGATGTATATGTAAATGATGCTTTTGGAGCTGCACACCGTGCTCATGCTACAACAGTAGGAGTCGCGGAATATCTTCCATCTGCTGCCGGGTTTTTAATGCAGAGAGAATTAAATGCTCTTGGTGAAGTTATGGATAATCCAGAACATCCTTTTGTTGCAATTATGGGTGGAGCAAAAGTTTCAGATAAAATAGATGTAATCAAAAATATAATCGGAAAGGTAGATTCCCTTCTTTTAGGAGGTGGAATAGCCAATACATTTCTGCTGGCAAAAGGATATGAAGTTGGTGATTCACTGGTTGAAAAAGATAAAGTAGAACTTGCAAAAGAATTGATGTCTGAAGCTGAAGAAAAAGGAGTAGATATTGTACTTCCTATTGATGTTGTTATAGCAGATGAATTTGCAGAAGATGCTGAATCGAGAACTGTTAATGTTGATGAAATTCCTGCTGGCTGGCAAATTTTAGACTGTGGAGGAGAAAAGACACTCGAAAAATATAGAGAAGTTTTAAAAAATGCAAAAACTGTTATCTGGAATGGCCCACTGGGTGTATTTGAATTTGAAAAATTTGCTAAAGGAACAGTTGAACTTGCCAGAACACTTGCCGAATCTGATGCACATACTGTAATTGGTGGTGGAGACTCTGCAGCAGCAGTTAACAAAGCAGGTGTATCTGATAGGATGAGCCATATTTCTACTGGTGGAGGAGCTTCTTTAATGTTTTTTGAAGGGAAAAAACTTCCCGGTGTGGAAGCACTTGATGAAGTAGAGGCTTCTGACATTAACAAATAGGAGGGTTTAGTAAATGCGTAAACCATTTATTGCTGGTAACTGGAAAATGAATAAAAATGTTGATGAAGCTGAAGAGCTTGTCAAAGATTTAAAAGATAAAGTTCAATCTGTAGATAATGTTGAAATGGGTGTATGCCCCACTTCCCTGTGTCTTGCAAAAGTTAAAGATATTCTGGAAGACAGTAAAATTCAGACCGGTGCTCAAAATATATACTGGGAAGATTCCGGAGCTTTTACCGGTGAGATTTCAGCTAAAATGCTGGCCGATATGGGTGTGGAGTATACGATTGTCGGTCATTCGGAAAGAAGACAGTATTTTGGTGAAAATGATCAGGATGTTAACAGAAAAGTTAAATCTGCCTTTGAAAAAGGAATTAAGCCTATTATCTGTGTTGGAGAAACTCTTTCCGAAAGAAAATCGGATGAAACTGAAGACAAAGTTAAATTTCAGGTAAGAGCTGCACTGGCAGGTTTGACAGATGAACAGGTAGAAAAAGCTGTTGTAGCTTATGAACCAATCTGGGCAATTGGTACTGGAGAAACAGCTTCGGCAGAAGAGGCCAATCGTGTAATAGGAATTATCAGAGAAAGTATCCGCAGAGATTTTCCGGATGCAGCTGATAAAATCCGTATACAGTATGGAGGCAGTGTAAAACCACATAATGTAGAAGAAATTATGGCTAAGAAAGAAATAGATGGTGCACTTGTTGGTGGTGCAAGTCTATCTGCCGATTCATTTGCAGAAATAATAACAAAAACATCCAAATTATATAAATAAGATAGAAAAGCCTATAATTTAAATAAGGCTATAAGGAGGTAGAGCTGATGGAAAGACCAAAACCTGTGGCCCTGATAATAATGGATGGGCTGGGGATAAACGAAAATGCAGAAGGTAATGCAGTATATAAAGCTGATACAGAATATTTGGATAAGCTGAAAGCAGAATATCCACATGCAATACTGCACGCATCAGGAGAAAAAGTAGGTCTGCCGGATGGGCAGATGGGTAATTCTGAGGTAGGACACTTAAATCTTGGTGCCGGAAGAATAGTTTATCAGGACTATACAAGAATCAATAAGGCTGTGGAAAATGGAGAACTTCTGTCAAATGAAGTTCTTAAAAAAGCAGTTCAGCATGCCAAAGATAATAATAGTGCCCTTCACTTAATGGGACTTTTGTCTGATGGAGGTGTTCACAGCCATATAAAACACCTCTTTGGATTAGTAGAAATGGCAGATCAGGCAGGCATAGAAAAAGTATTTATTCATCCAATACTTGATGGAAGAGATACTCCTCCAAAAAGTGGGACTTCCTATTTAAAAGAGCTGCAGGACGAACTTGAGAGAGTTGGTACAGGTAAAATTGCTACAGTCAGCGGCAGATATTATACAATGGATAGGGATAACCGATGGGAGAGAACAAAAAAAGCTTATAATGCTTTTATACTGGGTGAAGGAATAGAAAAAGAAGATCCAGTTAAAGCTGTAGAAGATTCATATGCTGAAGGGATTAACGACGAATTTGTGGAACCGGCTGTAATAATTGATGATGGCAGTCCTGTTGGAATAATGGAAGATCATGATTCGGTCATTTTCTTTAACTTCCGGGCAGATAGAGCCAGACAGATTACCAGAGCTTTAAAATTAGATGAATTTGATGAGTTTGAGAGGCCGGCAGAACACCCTTCAGATCTTTATTATGTATGTATGACAGAATATGATGAAGAATTTGATCTTCCTGTTGCTTTTCCTCCTTCAACAATAGAAAATGGTCTGGGAGAAGTGCTGAGCAGAGCCGGTTTAAAACAGCTGCGTATTGCTGAGACAGAAAAATATGCTCATGTAACCTTTTTCTTCAATGGTGGAGTAGAAGAGCCATATGAAAATGAAGACAGAATACTTGTTCCATCTCCTAAAGTTTCAACATATGATTTAAAACCGGAGATGAGCGCATATGAAGTTAAAGATAAACTTTTAGAAGAAATAGATAAAGATAAATATGATTTTATTGTACTTAACTTTGCCAATCCGGATATGGTTGGACATACAGGATTTCTGGATGCGGCAGTTAAAGCAGTCGAAACTGTAGATAAGTGTTTATCTGAGGTTGTTCCAGCAATTTTGGCTAAAGGTGGTCAGGCCCTGATAACTGCTGATCACGGCAACAGTGAAAAAATGTTTGATGAGGACGGAGAGCCATTTACCGCACATACTTCCAATATTGTTCCACTAATCTATGCTGGTGGACCTGAAGATAGAGCTATAAGTTCAGGTAAACTGGCAGATATCGCGCCAACTGTTCTGGAGATTCTTGGGATTGAAAAGCCGGAAGAGATGGCAGGTAAATCATTACTGTATGATAAACAGGGAGGTAATTAGAATATGATTGATACAACAATTTTAGATGTTTATGCCCGCGAAATCCTCGATTCTCGAGGTAATCCAACTGTTGAAGTTGATGTAGTACTAGAAGACGGAATTATGGGAAGAGCAGCTGTTCCATCTGGAGCTTCTACAGGAGCTCATGAAGCAGTTGAATTAAGAGATGGTGGAGAGCGTTATCTCGGTAAAGGGGTCGAAGATGCAGTAGAAAATGTTAATTCGATTATTGCCCCGGAACTTGTTGGTTATGATGCAAGAGATCAGATTGAAATAGATAACTTGATGAAAGAGCTTGATGGTACAGAAAACAAAGGGAAATTAGGTGCAAATGCAATACTTGGTGTATCAATGGCGGTCGCAAAAGCTGCGGCAGCTGCAACAGGTACATTCCTTTTTAACTATATTGGAGGGATGAATGCACACACACTTCCTGTACCAATGATGAATATACTTAATGGCGGCGAACATGCTGATAATAATGTTGATCTGCAGGAATTTATGATAATGCCTGTTGGAGCACTGAGCTTCCGCGAAGCACTGAAGATGGGAGCAGAGGTTTACCACAATCTTAAAAAGGTACTCCAGGAAAAGGGACTGGGCACCGGTGTAGGAGATGAAGGTGGATTTGCTCCAGATTTAGAATCAAATGAAGCTGCTCTGGAAGTAATTGTTCAGGCCATCGAAAAAGCAGGTTATACTCCAGGAGAAGATTTCTTAATTGCACTAGATCCTGCAGCATCCGAATTTTATCAGGATGGAAAATATGTTCTTGCAGGTGAAGGAGTAGAAAAGACTTCTGAGGAAATGATAGATTTTTATGCAGATTTAATTGATAGATATCCAATTATTTCTATTGAAGACGGACTTGCTGAAGATGATTGGGACGGATTCAGTAAAATGACAGAGAGGCTGGGTGACCGACTGCAGATAGTTGGTGATGACCTCTATGTTACCAATACCGAGAGGCTGAGCAGAGGTATTAAGGAAAAAGCAAGCAACTCTATTCTGATTAAAGTAAACCAGATTGGAACCCTAACCGAAACTCTGGAAACAATCGAGATGGCAACAAAAGCTGGATTTACTTCTGTTGTTTCACATCGTTCTGGTGAAACAGAAGATGTAACAATTGCAGATTTAGTCGTAGCAATGAATACCGGCCAGATTAAAACAGGTGCTCCTGCTCGTTCAGAAAGAGTAGCTAAATATAATCAGTTAATGAGAATTGAAGAACTGCTGGGCGATGCGGCAGAATATGCCGGTAGAGATGCATTTTTTAACCTTAAGTAAAGTGTTTTTGAAATATATATAAAGTACTGTATAATCAGAGGAGGCATTAGCAGTGTTTCCTCTTTTTTATTCTCTTTTAGAATTGAACCTTTTGTGGACATATCAAATTTTAACTCTGTAATTTAATCTCAAATTATTTTGAGGAGGAAAACTTGTGAAAAAGGTATATTTCCGATTTTATGGAGAATTAAATGATTTTTTTAAGAAAAATCCTGAACAAAAAATTAGAACTTACAGCTTTAGAGGCAGGCAGACTGTTAAAGATTGTGCTGAAAGTATGGGAGTTCCTCATACAGAAATAGCTGCTGTTATGCAGAACAGCAGACCGTCTGATTTTTCAGCACTTGTTAAAAATAATGATTACCTGTCTGTGTTTCCTGCTATGGGAATATTTAATGTTCCTCAGGAAATGCAGCTGAGAGAACCATACCGGGGAGAATATAAGTTTATACTGGACAGTCATCTGGGTAAACTTGCCCGCTATCTGAGAATGCTTGGTTTTGATACACTGTACAAAATTGACTATCAGGATTCAGAACTGGCAGAAATATCTGTTAGAGAAAACCGGATATTATTAACTCGCGATCTGGGACTTCTCAAAAGAGCTAAAATCATTTATGGTTTTTTTATTAGAGATGATGAGCCGGCATTACAGCTAAAAGCTGTTCTGAAGAGATATAAACTAAAAAATAAAATTTCTACTTTTGGACGCTGTATGGAATGTAATACAGAACTTATTCCAGTAGATAAAGAAAAAATTATGGACAGACTTGAACCAAAAACAAAAAAATATTTTCATAAATTTTATCTCTGCCCTGACTGCAGTAAAATATACTGGCAGGGTTCACATTTTGCAGAGATGAACAATTTTATTAATGAAATATTAGAAGAACTTAAAAATTAGATTAAAATTTATATCCTAAAATTATAATAAGTACAAAAAATTAGAATCTATTCTTTAACAAATTAATATATCTGCTGAAAAACTGTATTCTGGTCTATTTCTTCAAATAGCCCTGCTTTTTTCAGCCTGATCTCAGCTTTAAATAAGCTGGGTTTTTCTTTTTTATAAAAATTTACATTATGTTCATATAAAATGAAAATAATTGTCTTGACAAGTCTTTCTGTATCTCATATAATTGCTCTATACTGACTGGTTAGTCGAGAGAGGAGAAAGCTATGTCTAATAGTACAAAAGATAAGATAATAAAAGCAGCACTAAACATGTTTTCAGATAATAATTACCATACAACTTCGATGGCAATGATTGCAGACGAAGCTGATGTAAGCAAAGGAACTCTGTACTGGCATTTTAATAGCAAAGAAGATTTGTTTAGAGAAATAGTACTTACAGGTCTCGATTATTTTCAGGACAATTATAAAAAAATATACAGTAAAAATTTAAAGGCTGATAATAAACTACTGGAGGTAATTTCTTTTAGTATTAATGTTCTTAATGAAAATATTAAACTGGCTAAAATAATTAGAAATAATGGATCTTTAGTTAGTGATGATTTTCAGAAAAAAGCAGATCAAAAACATAGAGAGGCTGTTTTAGTAATCGAAAAAATTATTAGACAGGGTGTTGATGAACAGATTATAATAACAGATAATCCCCGCAATACAGCAGTGCTTATTTTATCAGTGATTTTCACCGCACCTGCAGAATGGCTGTTCGACCAGATTAAAAATACCGATACACAGATAGATTTTGTTTACAATTTTATAATGAATGGAATAAAAAGGAGGGAAAAAAATGGCTGATAGGAGGCAATTAACTGTTATTATTTTAGCTGCAGCAGTGGTGATCATAAACTTTTCTTTTTCTGTATGTGCTCAAAATGAACTTGATATAAATGAAGCAGTCAGACTTGGTTTGGAGAATAATAGACAGCTGCAGAACAGCTGGAGAGATGTTCTTCAGGCGGAAAAAGAACTGGATTTAAGAGGGAAGGAATATATGCCAACTGCTGATCTGCAGGGCTCTTATACAAAGATGGAAGAATCTGATGGTGGAACATCTTATCCAGCAGGATTTGAGTTTCTGGCAGATGTTTTTTCTCAACCTGATGAAAATTACAGTACATCGATTTCTTTAAATCAGCCGCTGTATCTCGGGGGGAGAGTAAGATTAGCGAAAGAAATGGCAGTATATGGAGTCGAATTAAGCAGATCCAATTTTGAAAAAAAGGCTGAGGATATGATATTTAATATTGTTCAGGGATATTATGGAGTTCTCCAGGCAGATGGAATGACAGCTATTAGAGAAAATGCTCTGGAAGTTGTAAATGAACATCTGCGGATTGTAGAAGTTAACTATGAAGTAGGTACTGCCCTAAGACAGGATTTGCTTCAGACAAGAATAGAAAAGAGAAAGGCAGAAGAAGAGCTGACATCTGCTCAAAATCAACTGCAGATTGCAAAAAAGAGGCTGGCTCAGCTGTTGGGCCAGATTGATGATGAATTTATTCTCATAAAACCGAAAAAAATTCCCAATAAAGAGCTGGATAAAGAGCCCCTTTTAGAAGCTGCTCTTAATAACAGGAGTGAAATTAATTCTTTAAGATTAAATAAACTGCTGGTAGATAAGCAGAAAAAGTTAGAAGGAAATCCGTATCGCCCTTCTTTAAGTTTAAATGGAAGTTACAGCTGGCAGGGGGAAGAACTGGATATGAGTGAAGGCAGCTGGAGTATTAGTATCAGGGGAACTATACCTCTCTATGATGGAGGAAAATCTTCTGTTAAAGAAGAAAAACAGGATCTGGAGCTGGAAAAAATAGATGCTTCAAGACTGGATTTAATTGATTCAATAAAGGTTGATATAGAAGAAGCCGTGCTGGCAGTTCAGGAAGCTGAAGAGATGATAGAATTGGAAAGGCTTTCTCTGGAAAATGCTGAAGAAAATCTTGAACTTGCAAACAAAAGTTATAGAGCGGGGATTGGAACAAATATTGATGTAATTAATGCACAGACAAGGTACAGACAGGCACAGACATCACTTCTGCAGGCAGAATATAAATATGAGATCGATTTATTTAGAGTTCTTCATAAAACTGGCAGAATAAGCGAATACTTTGAGGATGTGATTTAAGATGATGAGAAAAATTATTCCAGTATTTTTTGTTATATTATTTTTGGCAGCTGCAGCTAATGCAGCAGTTCCAGTTGAAGTTGTTAGTCCAAAAATTGAAGATATTTCTCTTACTGAAAGAATAACAGGCAGTATAACTCCTTTTAAAGAGGTAAATATTCCTGCAGAAATTGGAGGTATAGTAAATGAACTGAAAACTGATGTGGGAAATTCGGTCAGGAAAGATGATATTTTGCTGGTGCTTGATAAAGAAAAACTTTTAATTCAGTTAAAACAGGCAGAAGCTTCTCTTGCGATGGCTGAAGCAAATTACAGACAGTTAAAAAATGGAGCAACAGAGGAAGAAATAAAGAGAGCCGAAGCTTCCTATCAACAGGCAGTTAGTGCTCTTGAAGGAGCGGAGAGCAATCTTCTGCTGGTAGAAGAGATATATAGTGATAAAATTTCTCTTAAACAGCAGCTGACCTCTTCAGAAAGCCAGCTGGCAAATGCAAAACAGCAGTTAAGGAGTGCAGAGGAAAATTTTGCACAGGCCCAATTTAATTTTGAACAGGCAGAAAGAGAATATGAAAGAATGAAATATCTGTATGAAGAAAAAGTTATAACTGAAAAACAGTTTGAAGCAGCTGAAAATCAGTTTAAAAATTCAAAATCTGCATTAAATACCACTGAAATTTCAGTTGAACAGGCTAAGATAGGCTACAATACTGCACAGCAGAGCTATGAACTAACAAAAGAAACTTTTGAAAATCCAATTCAGTTAAAACAGCAGCTGGAAAATGCCAAAAATCAGGTTAAATCTGCTGAGGCAGGAGTTAATGTGGCACAGGCAAATTTAGAACAGGTTAAAAAAGGTTCAAGACAGGAACAGGTCGATTCCGGTCTGGCTCAGGTAAAACAGGCAGAAGCATCTTTGGAACAGGCAAAATTAAATTTGAAAAATACAGAAATAAGAAGTCCAATTGATGGAATAATCTCTGTGCTTAATACAGAGGAAGGAGAACTGATTTCTACTGGACAGATTGCCGCTTCTGTAATAAATATCAATAAAGTTTATCTGCAGGTCAATCTTACAGCTGCATCTGTTTCGCGGATAGAAAAAGGGAATAAAGTTGATGTTTATCTGGAAATAATGAGGGGAGACATGAGGGAAGGAATAGTAACAAATATAAGTCCGGCCGCAGATCCTCAGAGTAAAAGTTATCCAGTAAAGATCGAATTAGAAAATGCTGATAACAGAATTAAGTCCGGTATGTTCGCAGATGCGGTATTTACAAGAGAACTGGCAGAAGAAGCAGTTACTCTGCCAGTAGAAACTGTGGTTGATGTTGATTCTGATGATCCCTATGTTTTTCTGGTTAAAGATGGTAGGGTTGTTAAACAGGAAATTGCAGTAGGAATTACCAATGATGATAAAGTTGAAATACTGTCAGGAATTAAAGAAGGAGATGTAGTTGTTATAAGGGGGCAGAACAGAATTGATCCAGGAGCAGAAGTTGAGGTGCTCAGCAGATGAAAATATCCAATTTTTCCATTAATCGCAGAATAACAACTGCCATGGTAGTTTTGCTTGTGGTACTTGTAGGTATAATTTCTTTTACGAGATTAAATGTAGATTTATATCCAGATATTACCTTTCCAGGAGCGGCAATTGTAACTACTTATTCTGGAGTTGGTCCTGAGGAAATAGAAACTTTGATTACAAAACCTGTGGAAAGTTCAATTGCAACTGTTACCGGTGTTAAGTCCATAAGCTCAACTTCAGATGCAGGGCAGTCCACTATTGTTGCTGAGTTCAATTGGGGGACAGATATGGATTTTGCCGTACTGGATCTTAGAGAAAAAATTGATCTGATACGCAGTTTTTTGCCTGATGATGCAGATCGCCCACTTATCTTTAAATTTGATCCAGCCATGTTTCCTATTTTAATCTATGGTATCAGTAATGGTGATGATCTGGCTTCTTTAAAAACAGAAGTAGAAGATAATGTTGCCCCCAGGATTGAACGTCTACCCGGTGTGGCTCAGGTTAATGTTGAAGGTGGACTGGACAGAGAAATTTTGATATCTCTTGAGAGGGATAAATTGAGTAATTATGGGATAGATTTTTCTGCTGTTATTGGTGTGCTGGCCCAGGAAAATGTTAATGTTTCTGCCGGTGAAGTTGTCAGGGGAAACAGGAACCTGCTTGTGAGAACTATGGGAAAATTTAAAACTGTAGAAGATATTAGAAATGTACTTGTACCAGCAGGAGAAGGTGGTATGGTAAAAATTTCTGATTTGGGTCAGGTAAGAGATACTTATGCAGAGATTAATACAATTGCTCGTGTCAATGACAGCCCCAGTGTTGGATTGAGTATACAGAAACAAACAGATGCCAATACAGTCAGAGTAGCAAATACAGTAAAAAAAGAGGTAGAAAAGATACAAAAGGAATATCAAGGAAAAATTAAAATAATTCCGGCAATGGATCAGTCAGAATTTATTCAGGATGCAATTGATAATGTAAAACAGAATGCTGTAATTGGTGGAATTTTGGCTGTGCTGATACTTTTTATCTTTTTGCGAAATATAAGGAGTACTATCATTATTGGGACTGCTATTCCTGTTTCTATTATTGCCACATTTATGCTTATGTACTTTGCCGGACTTAATTTAAATATAATTTCACTTGGTGGTCTGGCTCTGGGAGTCGGAATGTTGGTTGATAATGCAATTGTTGTTTTAGAAAATATCTATAGATATAGAAGTATGGGTATAGGAAGGGTTGAGGCTGCAAGAGAAGGAAGTTCGGAAGTAGGGATGGCTATTACAGCTTCTACTTTTACTACAATAATAGTATTTATGCCGGTATTTTTTGTTGAAGGTCTGGCAGCAAGATTGTTTAAAGAACTTGCAATGACAGTTAGTTTTTCACTTTTTGCTTCACTCATGGTGGCATTAACTTTAATTCCGATGTTATCTGCTCGGACTCTTAAGGTATCTGAGAAAGATCTTGCCAGAGAAAGCAGAGAGGGTTTTATTACAAAAAACTATCGACATTTGCTCACTTCAGCCTTAAAACATCGCTGGATAGTTGTAGTTTTACTTGTAGTTCTGCTTGCAGGCAGTATTGTACTTGCCCCTACTTTAGGAACAGAGTTTCTGCCGGAATCTGATCAGGGTATGTTTTCAATAAATTATAATCTTCCGATTGCAACTGTTATTTCAGAGTCAGATCAGGTGGCAAAATATGTAGAAAATACTCTTTCGCAAATACCGGAGGTAGAAACCATTTTTACCAGTGTTGGTTCTGTAGATATGATGGGAAGTTCAACCAGCAGTGAAGCGGGAAGTATTTTTATAAAGCTGGTTGATTTAAGTGAAAGAGAAAGACGCAGTGAAGAAATAATGGAAGAAGTGAGACAGAAATTAAAGCTGCCGGATGTTGAATTCGAAATTACCACTCAGACTGGGCCTGGTGGTGGAAGTGGAAAACCAATAAATATAAAATTAAAAGGAAATGATCTCAGTATTCTGGAAGAATATACAGTTCTTGCAGTAAATGAAATGCAAAAGATAGAAGGCCTTAGGGAAATTGAAGACAGTTTTGAAGAAGGAAGACCCGAGCTGCAGATTCAGATCGACAGGTCACTTGCCAGTCAGTTTGGATTAAATGCTCGTCAGGTAGCAGATACAGTTAGAACAGCTGTGAGTGGAACTGTATCTACCCGCTATGAAGTTGCAGGTGATGAATTTGATATTAGAGTTCAGTTAAAAGAAAGTGATATTGATTCTATAAACAAGTTGTCTTCTCTCAAAATTGTCAGCAGAGGTGGGAATCAGGTACAGTTAAGTCGGTTTGCAGATCTTAATATAGAAAAAGGACCAGGAGAAATTCTGCGTATAGATCAGGAGCGTTACTCAGAAATAACAGCAAATCTATACAATATTGATCTGGGTACAGCTGTAAGCAGAATACAGGAAAGATTAGCGAATAATATTGAGCTTCCTGCCGGATATGAGTTCAGCTATGAAGGTCAATTTGAAGATCAGCAGAGTTCGTTTAGAAGTTTGGGTTTTGCTTTTCTGCTGGCTGTAGTACTGGTATACATGGTAATGGCTTCACAATTTGAATCATTAATTCATCCTTTAATTATCATGTTTACAGTTCCCCTGGCAGTAATCGGTGTAATTTTTGGACTCTGCATTACAGACAGCACTATTTCTGTACCGGCTCTGATCGGTTTAATTACTCTAGCCGGAATTGTCGTAAACAATGCAATTGTAATGGTCGATTATATTAATCATCTGCGCAGAGGAGGAAAAGAAAAAATTGAAGCTATAATAGAAGGTGGTGCTGTAAGATTAAGGCCTATTATGATGACAGCACTAACAACTATTCTGGGGCTTATACCACTTGCCCTTGGCGCTGGAGAAGGTGGAGAGCTTTCACAGCCGATTGCAGTAGTTGTAATAAGTGGGTTGGCTTTTGCAACTTTTCTTACATTATTTATAATACCGATTTTTTATTCTCTCCTTACTGGATTGAGGGATATATTAATAGCAAAAATAAAAGGAATAGATAAAGAAAAGGCAGCCAGAAGAATATAATTTCTAATGCCGCCTCAAAATCGGGGCGGCAAAATCAATATTTAGAATTATTAGAATTGTTTTTTCTTTTAATCATTATTGTTTTTTTATTAACAGTATGTTAAAATGAAATACGTGTTAGACTGTGTATATAAGGTAATAGATTTTACTTATCACTGGAGGTGAAATATCGGGTGTTGATTTTAAAAATCTTTCATTTAATAGTGGCCATTGCTGTTATAGTTGGTGTTTTACTTCAATCTGGAAAAAGTGCAGGTCTCTCCGGTGTAATTGATGGGGGAGCTTCAACATTTTTTGGTAAATCTCAAAAAGGTATAGAAGCGAAATTAAGCAAGTTCACAGCAGGTGCAGCGATTGTATTTATGATTACTTCACTTATACTTGCATTTATTTAAATAATAATGTACTAAATAATAAGTTAACTATATAATTTAAAATAAGGAGGTTAGTGCATGAGTTTTTACACACCCCTGGCAGGATTAGTTGCACTTGTATTTGCATTTTTCCTGGCAGGAAAAGTTAATAGAGCAGAAGTAGGTAACGAAAGAATGGCAGAATTATCTGATGCCATCAATGAAGGGGCCATGGCATTTTTGGGCCGTGAATATAAAATGTTATCTGTTTTTGTTGTCATTGTAGCAGTTATTATGACATTTGTACCAAGTCTGGGGTGGCAGACAGCACTATCATTTATTGTAGGTGCTATTTTTTCTGCTTTAGCTGGATTTATTGGTATGCAGATTGCTACAAAGTCCAATGCCAGAACTACCAATGCAGCTCAGACCGGGCTTAATGAAGCTCTTACTGTTGCTTTCTCAGGTGGTTCTGTTATGGGTATGTCTGTTGTTGGTTTAGGAACATTAGGTCTGGGAATTCTCTACATATTTTTTGCTAACAATGTAGAATTTTTAAGAGGTTTTGCCTTTGGAGCCAGTTCTATTGCACTGTTTGCACGTGTTGGTGGTGGAATTTATACAAAAGCTGCCGATGTAGGTGCAGACCTTGTTGGAAAGGTAGAAGCAGGGATTCCTGAAGACGATCCCCGCAATCCAGCAGTTATAGCTGATAATGTTGGTGATAATGTTGGCGATGTTGCCGGGATGGGAGCCGACCTTTTCGAATCATATGTAGGTTCAATTATAGCTGCCATGACCCTTGGTGCAACACCATCTATTGCAGATAAGCTGGGAGTTAGTACACCTGTAAACCTTGTTATGCTGCCGATGCTGCTGGCTGCTGTAGGGATTATTGCTGCTATTATTGGAACAAGATTTGTTAAAGCTAAAGAAGGTGGAAATCCTGCTAAAGCTTTAGAAAGAGGATCACTCAGTGCAGCTGTTATAACCATAATTGCTGCTTACTTTTTAGTTAATTCACTAATTGGCAATGTGGGAGTATTTTTTGCTATTATTGCTGGTTTAATTGCAGGAACAATTATAGGACGCATTACTGAATATTATACTTCTGAACATTATAAACCTGTACAGCATATAGCAAGCCAGTCACAGACAGGTACCGCAACAAATATTATAAGTGGTCTTTCTGTGGGTATGAGAAGTACAATGTTCCCAATTCTTGTAATTGCAGCCGCTATTTTTATTGCTTTTAAATTTGGTGGTTTATATGGTATTGCGATGGCTGCTGTAGGTATGTTATCAACTACCGGTATCACCCTTTCTGTTGATGCTTATGGTCCAATTGCAGATAATGCAGGTGGAATTGCAGAAATGGCAGAACTGGATGCCAGTGTTAGAGATATTACAGATAAACTTGATTCAGTAGGTAATACTACTGCCGCTATCGGAAAAGGATTTGCTATTGGTTCTGCAGCATTAACAGCACTTTCATTGTTTGCTGCATTTTCAGAAGCTGTTGGACTTAAAAGTATTAGTTTAACAAATCCACAGGTAATTATAGGTCTCTTTATTGGAGCTATGCTTCCATTCTTATTCTCCGCAATCACTATGGAAGCTGTTGGTAAAGCTGCCGGAGAAATGATTGAAGAGGTAAGGAGACAGTTTAAAGAAATGCCAGGTATTATGGAAGGTACTCAGAAACCTGACCACAGAAAATGTGTTGATATCAGTACAACTGCTGCATTAAAGGAAATGGTTATACCGGGACTTTTAGCTGTTGTTGTACCTGTAGTTATCGGTCTCTGGGATGTACAGGCACTTGGAGGGTTACTGGCAGGTTCACTTTCATCTGGAGTAGTACTTGCAATTATGATGGCAAATGCCGGTGGTGCCTGGGATAATGCCAAAAAATATATAGAATCAGGTCATTTTGGTGGAAAAGGAACAGAGACACATGCTGCCTCTGTTGTTGGAGATACAGTTGGAGATCCATTTAAGGATACTTCTGGACCATCTCTAAATATTCTCATCAAATTAATGACTATTGTTTCACTTGTATTTGCACCACTATTCATGTAAAATTAATATAGTAGTTAAAGAACTTTTGAACCCTCTAAGTAGAGTTAGCTGCTGCTTAGGGGGTTTTTTGGAAGATAAAAGTACAGGTTCTGAAAGGTAGTGAAATTGATGCCGCAAAGAGAAGACAAAATGTGTTTTGCCTGTGGTGAAGAAAATCCTATATCTCTGGGTTTGAAATTCAGGAAAATTGATGAAAATACAGTAGAAGCAGAATTTATTCCTGGAGAACTTCATCAGGGTTATGATGGTATTATGCATGGTGGTCTTGTATCCACACTGCTGGATGAGGCGATGGCATATGCTGTTGGGACAAAAGGAATATCAGCTTTTACTGCTGAAATTAAAGTTCGTTTTAAGAAAGCAGTCAAAATTGGAGAAAAGCTTAAAATAATAGGTTATTATAAAGACTGTTACAGTAAATCAATTGGAACTATTCATTTCACCAGAGCAGAGATTAAAGGTGAAGATGGAAAGGTAAAAGCAAAAGCTGAAGCCAAATTTATGGAAGAATAAAGTCTTGAAATTTTTTTAAACAGCTAAAATTCGTCCGAATAATTTGGTAGATTGATAATTTTAAATTTGCTTATTTATTTACAACAGAGCACGGGGAGGAAAATTAATTTATGAAGAGAGAAGAAGCTTTGGAGTTAATGAAGGAAAATATTAAACAGAAGAATTTGCAGAAACACTGTCTTGCTGTTGAAGCTGTAATGGAAAGACTGGCAGAGTATTTTGATCGTGATAAGGAAAAATGGAAACTGGCCGGTTTACTGCACGATATTGATTATGAAGAAACAGCAGATGAGCCGGAAAAGCACAGCTTAATTGGAGCAGATATACTGAATGACATGGGAATGGAAGAAGATATTGTTGAAGCTGTAAGGGCACATAACGGTATGCATGATCTACCACGGGAAACTCTGATGGCTAAAGCACTTTATGCAAGTGATCCGCTTACAGGTCTAATAGTTGCTTCAGCACTGATTCATCCGGACAAAAAGCTGTCCGCCCTTGATACAGAATTTATTATGAACCGCTATGGAGAAAGTTCCTTTGCCAGAGGGGCAGATAGAGATGTAATTGCTTCCTGTGAAGAAATGGATTTAGAACTGGAAGAGTTTATTGGATTAGCACTGGAAGGAATGCAGAATATTTCTGATGATTTAGGTTTATAAATTCTTTTTGCTTTTTGCTCACAAAAAGATTGGGGATGATTATTAATGAGTGCCAGAAAAGAGCTATTAACACATTTGCGAGAAGATGTTCATCGACCCCTTACCAGAGAGGAAATATATAAAGAATTTGATATATCCAGAGATCAGAAAAAAATTTTTGATAAATTGATATCAGAACTGCTTGATGAAGGTATGCTTTATAAAAATTCTTCCGGCCAGTATGGAGTTCCAGAAAAATTTGACTTAATAGGTGGAAGAATAGAAAAAATTGCCTCAGGTAACGGATTTTTGATTCCGGACGACCCGGGACAAGAAGATATATTTATAGCTTCAGAAAACATGAACGGTGCCATGCATAATGATAAAGTGTTTATTCACCTTACCCGCTCCAGAAGGGGTAAAAGCAAAGAAGGGGAAATAGTTGAAGTAATTGAAAGAGTCAATAAAAAAGTTGTTGGTAACCTGGAAAAATACAAAAATTATGCTTTTCTCATCCCTGATAATCAAAGAATTTGTAATGATATATTTATTCCACCTGGAGGCTTAAAAAATGCCAAAAATGGTCAAAAAGTTGTTGCTAAAATAACAAAATGGCCGGAAAAAAATAGAAATCCAGAAGGTGAAGTAGTAGAGATACTTGGGTTTAAAAATGATCCAGGAGTAGATATTGAAGCTATTATCAGACAGCTTGATCTTCCAGGTGATTTTCCTGCAGACGTTCTGTCTTCTGTAGAAGCTATTCCAGATAAAGCAGATCTTTCTGTTCTGGAAAAAGATGAGGAAAGAGTAGATCTTAGAGATTTAAAACTTGTGACAATCGATGGTGCTGATGCAAAAGATCTGGATGATGCTGTTTCCATTGAAAAGTTATCTGAAGACAAATATCGACTTGGGGTTCATATTGCCGATGTCAGTCATTATGTACGGGAAAGTGAAGTTTTAGATAATGAAGCATATGAAAGAGGAACCAGTATTTACCTTGTTGATCGGGTAATACCTATGCTTCCACCTAAACTTTCCAACGGAATCTGCAGTCTTAATCCGGCTGTTGACAGATTGACTTTAACAGTATTTATAGATTATAAGCTGACGGGAAAAAATGGAATAGAAGCTGTTGACCATGAGATAATAAAGAGTGTCATAAAATCCAACCACAGACTTACTTATGATGAAGTATATGGAATACTGGTTGAAAATAGTGAATCTCTTAGAAAAGAATACAGTGATTTTGTTGAAGAACTGGAAATAATGAATGAACTGCGCCGTAGGCTGCGCAAAAAAAGATTTTCTGAAGGGAGTATTGATTTTAATTTCCCCGAGGTAAAGGTTGAACTGGATGAAAACGGCAAACCTGCTGATTTAAAAAAGAGGAGACACGGTATACCCGAACAGCTGATAGAAGAATTCATGATTGCGGCTAATGAAGTTGTGGCCGCTGATATGTCCTGGCGAGAAATTCCATTTATCTACAGGGTTCACGACCAGCCTGACCTCGACAGGATGAAGGAATTCAACGAATTTATTCATAATTTCGGTTATCATCTTAAAGGTGTGAGTAATGGTGTACATCCAAGGGAGCTGCAGGAAATGCTGGAAAAAGTAGAGGGTAAATCTGAAGAACGGATAATTGATACTGTACTTCTGCGATCATTGAAAAAAGCTGTTTATTCAGATAAAAATTTAGGTCATTTTGGATTAGGTTTAAATCATTATACTCACTTTACTTCACCTATAAGAAGATATCCAGATCTAATAGCACATCGAATTATTAAAGAGACAATATCAGAAGGATATTTAAGCGAAGATCGTCAGCGTGAACTGGAGCATAAAATACCAAAAATTGCAGATCACAGCTCACTGCAGGAAAGAAGAGCCATGGAAGCAGAACGGGATTCAGTAGATCTTAAGAAGATTGAGTTTATGGAAGATAAAATAGGTGAGGAATTTGAAGGTATTATTAGTGGAATAACAGGATTTGGAATCTTTGTGGAACTGGATAATACTGTTGAAGGTCTGGTACATGTAAGAGAACTTACCGATGATTACTATCATTTTGAAAGTGATCACTACCGGTTGATTGGTGAGAGAACTAAAAAAATATACCGCATCGGTGATGAAGTTAAAATAAAAGTTGCAAAAGTAAATAGAGAAGAAAGAGAACTCGATTTTGAATTAGTAGAATAAAAATTTATTTAACGATAAATGCAGGAAGGAGGGCTTAAAGATGCCTGGAGATGATATTGAAGTAATTGCGAGAAACAAAAAAGCCAGACATGATTATTATGTAGAAGAAACTTATGAAGCAGGAATAAAATTAAAGGGAACAGAAATTAAATCTATTAGAAATCACAGAGTTAATCTTAAGGATAGTTTTGCTGTGGTAGAAGATGGAGAGGTGTTCTTATATAATGTACACATAAGTCCATATAAACAGGGAAATAGGTTTAATCATAATCCAGAGCGAAAAAGAAAACTCCTTCTGCACAAAAGTGAGATTCGAAAACTGATCGGATATACAACCCAGAAGGGATATACCCTTATACCGCTAAGTCTTTATCTTAAAAAGAATATTGCAAAAGTGGAGCTTGCAGTTGCCAAAGGTAAACAAAAATATGATAAGCGGAGAGATATAGCTAAAGAGACAGCAAAAAAAGAAATGGAAAAGGCTTTTAGAAGAAAACAAAAAGGGTTTGACATTTCCTGACCTTTAAGTTATAATAATTATGCTAAAGAGAATTGAAAGCTCATTTGGGGGTGTTCTGGCTTCGCCTGTGTGGTGAATCCTTTAGAAGCGGACCGAGGAGTTCCTTTCACTCGTTAAACACTGGGAAAATAAAATTATCTGCAAACGATAATAATTACGCTTTAGCTGCCGCGTAGGCAGTTAACGCCTGACTGACCCCTGTCTGTGGGGTTAACTCAGGTGCCATATAAAACAGACTAACTGTCTTCTGATGTCTGTAGGGAGACAGGACAATAAACAGGCTTGCAGCGGCAAATCCTGTCTGATGGAGGTGCTGTTGTGAAAATAAAAATCAGACTACGTTCGTAGAAACTACTGGGTGAGCCATACAGTACGTGGGTTCGACTCCCACCACCTCCACCAAAAAAATAATATTTTTACAGATAAAGACCTTTTATGAGGGTCTTTTTTTTGTTTAAAAAATATGTTTAAAAAATTTTTTCTAAATTTTCAGTGGTTTAATGTGAGAGATCTATAAAGTTTTATATGGTTCTCACACAATTTTTATATGATTGTAACACAAAAAGGGTATTTGCGTCTCTAACTCATTAAGGTTGCACCACAGGCACT
>JBNJGL010000027.1:0-5013 GCA_051747745.1 Bacillota bacterium
CTTTTTGTTTTTAATACCACTCAATATCAATTTCTTTTTTTAGCTTTTTTAAATGGGCGGCTATTAGACTTATTATCTGGCTTCTTATTCCAAGTTCAAGCGGCAGGTTAAGGCTCTGATGTGATTCATTTACTGCTCTACCAACCAGAAATGTTATTTTATCACTCTCTAATAAAAGTTTTAATAATCTTGATGCACCATCTTCTTTTTTAGCAATCAGCTGTCCTGGTTTGTAAGTTTTTAATTTATCAAGTACTTTATTTAATGTCAAAAGACCTTCTGTCAATAAATCAATTCCCTCCATTTCACTTATTGGTGGCACACTTTTATCTTCATACTTTAGACTGGTTTTTAATTTCCTATCCAGTTCTCTGGCTGCAATCTGTGCTGTTGTCCCACCACTAATTACTTTTTTTCCATCTGATTTTATCAACTTTTTTACAATACGGCTGTCATCCTGCTTTTTTAGAGGTGGCCCTGACCAGATAGTAAGTTTTCTTTTTTCTCTGTATCTCATACCTATTATTGTAAAGTCATCACCCGGCTTATTTTCATAAAAAGCCATAAATATTTTTATCAGTTTTTCTATAATTTCCTTTAGATCAAAATCATTATTATTTATTACCCTGGTAATCTGTTCTGCTGTTCCATCCCAGCCTAAACCAAAACTTAAAAGTCCTCCTAAACCAGCATGTATTACTCCATCACTTACTAAAAACAGCTTATCTTCTCTATTAAAGTGAAAACTGCTTTCTCTAATACTTTTCCCCTCAAGCATATATTCTTTATAATCAAGTTTTACTATTTTCCCGCTTCTATATAAAAATGCTGCTGGAGTGTCAATTTCTATCAATTTAGCGTCTGCATTACTGT
Organism: Bacillota bacterium; assembly: GCA_051747745.1. GTDB lineage: Bacteria > Bacillota > Halanaerobiia > Halanaerobiales > Halanaerobiaceae > QPJE01. The sequence goes on from JBNJGL010000027.1 coordinate 874, forward strand.
CAATTATCATAAAAGCCAGAGTTGCATATGCAATACCTCTAACTTCACATACCGGCAGAGCAGCTAAAATAGTTGAAAGTATTTCTTTTAGAGGGAGTTCCTTATCAAGTAAACCAGATGCTATTTTTGAGGTTAGAGTTGATAATATATTAGCTTTGATACCACTTCCCAGTCCATCAGAAAGAACAATAATTGTTTTATTGTTTTTCTTTATTATTTCAACATTATCTCCACATACTTCTTCACTATGTTTAGGTACAGATTGATAAAACTCTTCAAATACTATATCCAAGTTATTCACCTACCTGAAGCAGATCTGACAGTTCTGAAAGTGCTGTTTTTGTTTCTACAGTTGTCTCACCCAGTAAACCGGCAATTTGCTGTACTATCTGCATCTGTTTATTTATAACAGTATTTGTTTTTTCGACAGCGAGTTTTTTCATTTCTTGTACTTCTTCTCTCTGTTTTTCCTGTTCTGTTATATCTGTCAGTATGCCGATTACAACTTTATGTTCCGGAAGAGGAAATATAGTCTGATCAACAACAATACTTCTGTTAAAATATGAGTATTTATGATGTACAATAGTCTTCTGATTTAACCAGGCTTGTTTGAATATAGAACTATCTATAATTTTACCTAATTCTAAAGATTCTATTTTTCTATTATTTTTATTAAATAATTGATTTGCTACTGGATTGAATTCCTGAATTTCCATTTTATCATTAACCACTATTATCGCATTATGAGATGACTCTACAATAATTTGAGAAAGGGATTCTGCTCTTGATTTCATATATGGAATGCACATCTTCTTTTCTGCAAATCCATAATAAACCGCTGCTGCTTTTTCTCTACAGGTAGAATAACCACACCCCCCGCAGTTTTTCTCATCTTCTCTAGAATATTTACCTATTGAAGCAAGTATTTCACTAATTGCTTCTTCTGGTGGTTCTTCAAGAAATTTTTTTCTGTTTTTATGAGTTCTGTTCAAATAAATCTTATCTTCAACAGCAGTTCCGCATTCATCTAAATTAAAACTTTGTGATTTCTGCAAATAATTGTTAACCAGTATTTCTTTTGCCGGTATGCTGAGATCGTTTTCTATTCCCGGTCCGGCAATACATCCTCCTTCACAGGCCAGCAGCTCTACAATATCCGTATTTAATTTCTCTTTTTTTATATCCTCAAGTACTTCAACAATATTATCTATTCCACTTATGTGAACTGATGTTGTATTATTATCAATTCCATCAGCATTTAAGCCAGCTGCTTTTACCGCTCCACCTGAAAGTGGATAATCTGCAATTTCTGGCCCAGCTACTAAATCTGGTTCAGATTCCTCAAAGTTCTCTGGGAAAATACCATTTTCCTTAAATAAAACTCTCAGCTGTTTAAAGTTAATAACAATATCAGGTCTTAATAATCTATCATCAACACGATTCATTTCCTCTATTTTCGATAGGCATGGTCCAATAAAAATAACTCTTGCTTTTTTATATTTTCTTTTTAATTCTCTAGCCTGTAACATCATTGGTGACAAAACAGGAGCCAGCTGTGGAATTAATTCTGGATAATGTTTTTCAATTAAATTAACAACAGAAGGACAGCAGGAGGTAATTAGAGATCTGTTCATATTATGAGCATGATAATTAAACATTGCAGCAACCCTTTTTGCAGCTTCAGCTGTCTCGGCAATATACTCAAAACCCAGTTTTTTTAGAGCTGTAATAATCTGACCACTTTTATATTCAGGAAAAGCAGCTGCAAATGACGGGGCCAGTGAGGCAATAATAAAACTATCAGACTGAAGAAAAGACTCCACTTTCTTTTTTTCAAATAATGCCTCCTTTGCCCCCTGGGGACAGGTTTTAATACAATTACCACAGTATATACATTTATCCTCTATAATCCAGACCTGATTATCTTTAAAACCGATTGCACCAACACTGCATTCTCTGAGACATTTATGACAGTCTTTACAGCTTGCTGGATGAACTATTAGAGGTTCTACCATCATAAAAACTCACTCATTTTTTCTCTAAATATTTTCTCAGCATTTCCAGGGCCAACATCTGGAATGATTTCACCATCAATAACTACATTAACCCCATTTGTACAATTTCCCTGACAAAAACTTGCACTGAGATCCACTTTATCCTCTAAATTTAATTTTTTATGTAGTTTTTTAAAAATATCAACAACTTCTGCAGCCCCCTTTAAATGACAGCTGCTTCCTACACAAATAGAAACCTTTTTCATTATAATCACCTCTATTATTGTGAATATCTTCACAATAAATTTTAACTAAAATCTATCCTTTTGTCAAATAAGATTTGTTTTATCTGTTCAAAAAAAATGCTATAATATATATATGATCATATATATATAATAATTTAAATATAGTAATCCAAATCAGATAGTTAAAAAATTGGTTGTTTGATGATAATATATTTTTTGGAGAAAGCACAGTAATTCACATTTTAAAAACAGGAGGTAATATTTATTAGTACTTATTTTGAAATATCAGATCAGGATAATATGTATAATCCTGCCCAAATCAAAGAAAAAGCTGTACTTGTAGGATTAAATGAAAATGATTTAAATGAACTTGAGCAGCTCGTCAATACAGCTGGTGCTGAAACAATTTTAAAGATGACATATCATGATAGAAAAATAGACCCTGCTTATTATATCGGTACAGGCAAGGTTAATGAAATAAAAAATGCTGTCAGCACAACAGCTGCAAATCTGGTTGTTTTTGATTGTGAATTAACTCCTGTACAGCAGAGAAATCTTGAAGAAGAAATTGAAGTTAAAGTTATAGATAGAGCACAGATTATATTGGACATCTTTGCCCGACATGCACACAGCAGAGAAAGTAAAATACAGGTTGAACTGGCCCAGTTAGAATACAGATTACCTCGCCTTAGAGGCAGAGGTATAGAAATGTCAAGACTGGCAGGTGGAATCGGCACCAGAGGTCCTGGTGAAACAAAGCTGGAGGTAGATAGAAGACGTATTGAAAAACGCATTTATAGGCTCAAAGAAAACTTGAAAGAAATAAAAGGGACAAGAAGTCTGCAGAGGGCAAATAGAAATGATCCGCTTATTTCTATGGTTGGATATACAAATGCCGGCAAATCTACCCTTATGAACCTTTTGACAGATGCGGATACTTTTGTTGCAGATCAGCTATTTGCCACACTTGATTCTACAATGAGAAAAATAAGTCTACCTGTTGGCAGACAGGTCATTTTGAGTGATACTGTCGGTTTTATAGACAAACTACCTCATCAGCTTGTAGCATCTTTTAGAGCCACTCTGGAAGAAATTTCAGAAGCTGATATATTACTGCATGTAATCGATGCTTCACATGAAGATATGGAAAGACATATAAGAGTTGTGCAGAATGAACTGCAGGAACTGCAAATTTTTAATACTAAAAAAATCATTAAGGTTTTTAATAAAATAGATTTAATCTCTGAAGAAAAATTAAAAAATCTTGAATTAATATATCCAGATTCAGTTTTTATTTCTGCCCGTACTGCACAGGGAAAAGATAAACTAATAAACCTGCTGAATGTTATCATAAAAGATGAAATGATAGAACTGGACATTAATCTGCCCTATTCTGCCGCTGGCTGGGTAGAAAAAATCCACAACAGTGGTAAAGTTAATACAGAAGAATATGAACAGAATAATATTCACATAAATGCACTTCTACCAGTATCACTTGCATCCAAATTAAAAAAATACAGCAGAGGGAATTAATCTTCCTCTGCTGTTTTTTCCAACAGCTCTTCTACTTCTTCTTTAGAAAAACTATATTTACTGCTGCAGAAATGACACTTCACTTCTACCTCACCCTGTTCTGCAAGGGCTTCTTTCAATTCGTCCTCTCCCAATCCTGCAATCAAATTATATATTCTTTCTCGGCTGCACTTACATTTAAATTTAACATCTTTTTTGGCCATTATTCTAAAATTAAATTCACCCAGAATTTTTTCCAGCAATTCTTCCGGTTTTAAACCTGATTCTATCAATCTGCTGACAGAATTAATTTTTTTTATATTTTTTTCAAGTTTATCGACTGTTTTTTCTGAAGCATCTGGCATAAGCTGAACTATAAATCCTCCTGC
>JBNJGL010000027.1:5113-30494 GCA_051747745.1 Bacillota bacterium
CAATCTGCTGACAGAATTAATTTTTTTTATATTTTTTTCAAGTTTATCGACTGTTTTTTCTGAAGCATCTGGCATAAGCTGAACTATAAATCCTCCTGCAGAGCAATTCCTCTACAAATTAATTGCTTAATTGAAAAAATTTATTAAAAATACCAAGATATTTTATTTCTCGATCAGATTTTTTTAAAGTAAAAATACTATAAAAGATATTATCCCTGACATCTGTCTGCATTTCTAATACAGGTTCAGCAAGAGCTCCTCCAAATATTCTTTCTATTTCACTTTCAGCATTAGACTGTATCTGTTCTGCTCCCCAGTTTACAAATTCCTCTTTGGAAGGATTACTCACAGCTGCTGCTAACAATATAAATAAAATAATTACTGTAATAATAAGAATTTTTTTCATCTATTTACCTCCTTTCAGCCGGTCTCAATTTTTTTTAATTTATAAATATCTTCAGCCATTTTTTCAGCCTTAAGTACAAAATTGAATTTGTTAAACTCAAGTGAATAATAAAAGTCTTCTTCCGGCATATCTTTCTGCATTTCTGATGCAAAAAATCTTTTTCCTGTAGTTTTACGAAGACGGTTAATTAATTCTTCCCTATTTATTAATTTATTCCCCAGAAGTAAGTCCCGCAGATACTCTGCACAGAGGATATCTTCTTCAGCACTCACCTTTCCGCCAATTCCCATTGCTACAAAGGATATTTTGTCTGGAGAAATGTGTTTAATATAATCTATTACTGCAGATGAATTAACAAAACTACCTGTTATTATTTGGTCCGCGTTTTGGGCATTGATTATTCCTTTTGTACCAGAACTTGTTGTCTGAACAATCTTTTTTCCACTAAAATTATGCTGTTCAATAAAATAAGGGGAATTGCCAAAATCAAATCCAGACAGTTTTTTTCCATCTCTTTCACCAACGAGAACAGGGTTATCCAGTTCTTTTTTAAGTTCTAAAGCAGTTTCAACTCTGCTGACGGTATATACACTTTCTGCACCATTTGCAAAAAGATAACATGCTGTGGTAAAAGCTCTAAAAACATCTATTATTACCACAAGTCCTTCAGCTTTTTTTGCTCCAGAAATAAGCTCATATATATTAATATTCACGGTTTAATCTCCTTCCATTTTGTTTAGCATCAGCTGGGTTCAAGGCTACTACCTATATAATAACAGGTATTTTTTGTGCCAGTTCTATTTTTTTAAGAGAAATGTTAAGTTTGTAGGCAGCAATGATTACTTCTTCTCTGGCTGCTTTCTGCAAAATTCCAGCAAATTCTGGATCAATGTCAGCTGCTGCTTCTACACTTTCAATATCACTTCTTTGAGCTATAAACAGAAGACCTGCTTTTTTATTTTTCTCTCTGGATATCTTTATCAATTCAGTAATATGTTTTTTAGCTCTTTTGCTAACTGCATCAGGAAAAAAACCTCTATTCCCTCTGGCCAGAGTTACACTTTTAACCTCAAGATATAGTTCTTCTGTATTATTTTTTAGAAGAAAATCCCAGCGCGAATTATGATATTTAAATTCTCTCGCAGAATAAGACCAGTTTCTAAACGGCAAAAAATAGTTATTTTTTAATCCCTTTTCCACAATTTTATTGGGAAGTGTAGAATTTAATGATACATAATTATCTTCTTCTGATTTTATAAACTGAGCTGTATAATCTGTTTTTCTGCCTTCCGCAGCTGCAGGCAGAAGATATACAGAAGCCCCAGGCTTTAAAAGTTCTTTTAATCTACCTGGATCTGGCAGATGTGCCTTTACTATCTTTTCCGCATTATGGTAAGGAGAATCTTCAGTTAATTCTGCTTTTATTACAAATCTATTCTCCCTGGATATAAATCTTGCAGCATATATTTCATCAATTATTATATTATTGCTCATCATTTATTTCCTTTCTTTTTTCCAGCCGGCTGATAACCAATTTTTCTATATCTCCTATATCTGTATTAAGAATATATCTGCGAAAAGCCCGGCTCTCCTCCAGCATTTTATTTAGATATTTCCAGGCAATTCTCGCTTTAGAAGGTTTTCTAATTCCATTTCTGGAAATTACCAGATTATTGTAATCTAAAAATTCATATTCTATCAATCCCTTAGCTGTAAGATAATCTATACCTCTGCGAACTGTATTTTCCAGTTCAGATAGGAATAAAGCGGCTCTTTCAATAGAAAAAACCCTGTTTTCATTTTCATAAGCAAATTTAATCATTGCAAAAAGTTTATTTACAAATTCACGGCTGTCTTTAACACTGCTGGTGCCAGAATAAAGTTCTATATATTTCGCCTCTGTCATTAACACTGCTTCCACAAAAATATCAGCTGATGGAGGTATACTGAGAAATGATATACATTCTGTTTTTTTATAATAAGAACGATTTATTACAGGATAAATATTTTTTTCAGGTTCACCTTCTAAAAAATAAACTACATTTTCTTTCCCCGGTTCTGCTTTCCTTATATCTCGATCTCTAAAGTCTTTTAATTTAAGTTTTATTTTATCTGCTTTCTTTTTTTTCTTTAGTGTTTTATCGGTAATTTTTTTAAGTGATTTTATTTCCAGCTGCAGACTTCTGCTGCCTCTGTAAATATTTTCATTAAGTGTATAAACAGCCTTCAATCCTGTTCGATCTTCAATCTCATCTGCCCACCACCATAAAGCGGTGAGTTTACTGGATCCGTCACTCAATACTAATTTTTTATGGTTTTCTGCAATAATTCTCGAATTTATTATTTCTACTCCTTCAGCAGCAAAAACAGGCTCTGGGTTTGCTTCTCCAAAAGGAGCCATCATTCTTAATTTACTGTAAAATTCCTCATCAATTTCATCCAGACTGAGGTTCATATCTGCTTTAGTTTCACCAGTCTTATTTATATTTAGCATACTGCTGTTCAAAAGTTTAGTCAATCTAATTTTTAATTTTTCCAGCTGTGATGGTTTGAGGGAAAATCCAGCAGCTGCAGCGTGCCCTCCATGTTTTACCAGCAGATCTGAACACTGTTTTATTATTTCATTTATATTTATACCTTCTATTGACCTGGCTGATGCTGTAATCAATTCATCTGTTTTATTTCTGGTCATCAGTACAGCCGGAATATTGTAATTTTCGCTTATTCTTCCTGCTGCAATACCTATAACACCCTGATGCCAGTCTGGGTTATAGCTGACCAGAGCTCCTGAAGGCTGAGAGGATATATTTTTTTCCAGATCTGCAACAATTTCTGAAGTTATTTTTTTTCTTTTTCTATTAATATCTAGTAATTCCGCAGACAGCTCAGCAGCCTCTGTATTATCATCTGTAAGCAGAAGCTTTAATCCTTTGGCAGCATCATCCATTCTGCCGGGAGAGTTTAGTACTGGTCCCAGCTGGAAACCAAGGGTCTGTTCATTGATATCCGCTGCAGAAATATTCAGCTCTTTATACAGTGTTTTAAGACCAATTCTCTGTGTATTTTTTAAATACTTAAGCCCTATCTGATACAGATATCTATTTTCACCGATAAGTGGTACTACATCTGCAATTATAGCCAGCAGTAGGAGGTCATAATATTTTTTTTCTTCTCCTGATAAATCTAATTTTTTGTAAATGGCTTTTATCAAATAAAAAGCCATTCCTGCTCCAGGAAGCCAGTAAGCACTATGCTCTTTTGGAAACAATCTTGGAGAAAGTACATAATCAGCTTCAGGAAGTTCATCCGGGAGATCATGGTGATCTGTAACAATTATGTCCAGCCCAAGTTCTTTAGCAAACTCAACTTCACTGTGGTTTGTAATACCACAGTCACAGCTAATAATTAAATCAACCCTATCACTGTATTCTGCTATTACATCTTTATTTAAACCATATCCTTCTGTGAATCTGTCTGGAAGATGATAATAAATTCCTTCTGTTATAGAAGATAGTCCCCCTTTTAATATTGATGCAGAAGAAATACCATCAACATCATAGTCTCCATAGATAAGTATTTTTTTATTATCACTTATTCTATCTATTATAAATTGAGCTGCATTCATCAGGCCCGGAAATTCTTCACATTTAACAGGCTCATAATAATCTGGATTGATAAAACTTTTTATATCATCCAGATTATTGTAACCTCTTTTCAGCAAAAGTGAAGCTATTTTTTTATCTCCTATATACTGCTCAATTTTTTTTCTGTTAATATTTTTATTTTCAGAAGCTTTGAAACTCATATTGACCCTCCTCGGGACAAACCCACGAGGTTTGCCAGCAGACTTTAACTTCTATCACACCTCAAAATTAAAACTCCAGTTCTTCTATTTCTTCCCAGTTCAAATCCATATCTAAATCTTCTTCAAATATCTCCCTCTTTTCGGTTCTTTTACCCCTACAGATCGGTCTGTATTCACAATATTGACATATATTTAGATTGTCAGTCATCGGGAATTTATCTTCATTTAGAATTTTTTCGACCAGATTTTCAAAATAATGGCTGTCATTAGAAAAATCCTCATCAGTATAGGTAATAATTTTCTTTTCTTCTGGAAAACGAGGATTCCAATATATTAAAATTGGATTATTTTCTAAATCATATTTATCTGAAAAATATCGCTGGCCTGCTTTTTTGAACAGATAAAGGTAAAATCTGCTCTGAGTAGAATTTTGAAGTTCTTTTCCCAGAAGACTTTTTTTATCAGTTTTCCAGTCATATAATTCTATCATTTTTTTTTCTTTGTTATAATTAAGTAGATCGTATTTTGCCAGAAACTTAAGATTTTTTTTGCTACAGCGCATTTCCTGTTCTGAAGAAATTATGTGTTTGGAATAGGGAAGAAAACGCTTCAACCTTTTTAACCAGGCGCTCAGTTCAGAATCTTCAACAATCTGATCCTGCAAACTACCATCTATATAATATCTTTCAGCTAAAAGATGAAATTTCCTACCTTTTTCCAGTTCTTTTTCTATCTCTGCGTCTATTCCCCATTTCGCCGGCCAGTAAAGACCATCAATATATCTGTACTGAAAACGTCTTCTGCATTTCTGAAATATTTCAAGTGCAGATTGACTAAAATATAAATCCTGCAGTTTATTATCAGTCATCTGTATTCCTCCAGCCTTTTTCCGCTTTATTGATAAAATCAGACAGAATATTGAAAGCAACTGCTGCCTCTTTCTCCCACTTCTTTCCCTGCTTTTTATGGGCTGTAAGATAGAGGTTTTCTTTAGCTCTACTGATACCTACATATATCAGCCGGAGCCTCTCAGCAATTAATTCCTGCCGGGCTTTAATTTCAGGATTTTTTTCGGATTTATCTTCCAGTATCTCCTTCAATTGGGCTTTTGCAGCTGCTTCTGGATTTTTAATCTCCTCACTGAGATAAAATTTTTCGCTGCGGAAATAATCTTCTTCATCATACTGAAACTGATCTGAGGTTAATGCTCCCAAAAATACTGTATCCCATTCCATCCCTTTTGCCTTATGAATTGTTGAAAGAGAAACTTTATCGTCAGCAGGTTCAAAACCCTCCAGATCATTTAAGGTCACTATAAAGTGTTTTAATCTATCTTTTAAAGAAGGCATTTCTCCCAAAAGTTGATCAAGCCTCCAGGCCGGATGGCGGTTCAAAAGTCGACTGAACTGCAGTGCTAAATTTTGCGCTACAGCAAGTTTTTTTCCTTCCAGATTAATTCTTTCAGCTATAAATAAAAGCAGTTCATCTGGAGGTATTTCGGATGAAGCTTCAAGCCAGCCCTGTACTTTATTTAAATTTTTATAAAATTCATTAAAAAAATTATTTCTTCTTATTTCTTGCGAAAAGTTATTATAACTTAAACCTGCATCAGGATAAACTAGATCCCTTACTTCCGTCTTTTCAATTATATCCCGGCTGTAATGATATTTTTCGTCTTCATCTTTATAAAAAATCTCTCTAAAAACCATTTCCAGTTTTTCTTTGTGATGTGGATATGTCAAAAAATTAAGCACCACTTCTATCTCACTAAAATAATTTTCTCCACTGCTGCTGCCTGCAATCTGATATTCGAATCCCAGGGAATTTATTTTTGCTCCTATATCTTCCAGCTGATAACCGGCCGGCATAAGTACTGCCGTAGTTTTGCCATCACTTTTTGCTGCCATACGAACAGCATTACGGGCCAGAAATTCAGCTTCATTTTCCCAGGTTTCAAATAATCTGGATCCAATTCTATATCCATCTGGTACTGGATTGGGCAGTGGATCATCTTCCGGAACAGGTCTTATATATCTTTCTTCTAAGGGAGTGTAATTTTTATCGGAAAACTCTTCTTTGCTCCAGCTGACAAGGTGATTGGCCAGGTCAATAATATCTTTACTGCTTCTGCTGGACATTGTTAATTTTTGTACAGAAACATCTTCTCTTCTGCAGAAAGATCTAAATATCTCCGGATCTGACATTGTAAATGTTCCTGTAATTGCCTGATTGCTATCTCCCACTCTAATTAAATTCTTCTCTTTCCCGGACAGCAGATACAGCATTTTTTCCTGTGCTTTATTTGAATCCTGTGCTTCATCTTCGAAAACATATTTATAATCTTCTGCTATCCTCTGACAGAACTCACTGTCCTCTTTAAGCATCTTTAAACTGTGCTGAACAAGATCATCAAAATCCAGCATTCCTTCTGCTGCAAGTCTATCTGCATATTCTTCATATATATCTGCCAGCCAGCTGAGTAGTTCAAATTTTTTGCTGTCTATCTGCTCGGTGATTTTTTTTAATTCCCGGCTGGAAATTAAATTTAATTTAAAATAAGAAATCATTGAAGATACAAAATTCGGGAAATCGTTCTGCTGCCATTTGTCAGCATATTCGTTAAACCTGTAATAATTTTGATCCAGATCAAAAAAATCCATCAGGCGGTCCCTATTTTTACCTGCCCATATATTTGATACTCTTCTTATGAGTGAATACCTCTGCCCACCATCTACCAGATCAAACTCTTTATTTATCAATCTGGCTTCAGGTTTTTCCTTAATAATTCCTAAAGCAAGTGAATGAAGTGTTTTAACAGTATATCCCCTGCTGCGTGGACGACCCCGCTGAGACAGGAAGTCCCCTATTTTTTTGCGGAAATTTGCTGCAGCAGAATTCATATAGGTAACAATCAGTACCTTCTCATTTCCGGATATTTTTTCGTCTATTAGCTTTGCCGCCAGATATGCAAGTACGGTTGTTTTCCCTGCACCGGGCACTGCAGGAATTGCAAGCATTCCACCACTGTAATTTAAAATCTCTTTCTGCCCCGGTCTGGGTTTAAAGTTCATCATTTTCTCTCCTAACCATTATCCATTTATATAATGGGCCATCCTGTTCCCAGCCCATACTGTTCAAAAAACTGTCAGTAAATATAATTCCTTTATTAACTTTATTTATGAGATTGATTAAAAAATCACTGAGCTGTCGGCGCCTTATATTCTGATCAATCTTGTCATTCCACTCTTTTTTTACTTCCCACTGGTCAGTAAATATATAAGGATTAACAAGTTCTTTTGCAATACTCCTCATCCAATTTTCACTGGATATATCGATTAAAAACATATATTTTACACCAGATATTTCGGGAGAAAAAAGAAATTTATATGGAGATGAAAGAATAACTCTCCCCTCTTTTTCTTCTTCAGAAAAAAGGGTATCAGCAGCAAGTGTACCTTCATAAATCATATCTATATATCTGCTGCTTAAATCTTCCTCTTTAGTATGAAAATTGCTGACTGCCTCCCTAAATCTTGCAACAGATTCAATCATCTGTTTACAGGCAAAAATATCCTCCCGTGAAGGATTCAGAGGAGATAAAAGCTGGCTGAAAACTGCCTGGAAAAAATGTTCTATCTCCAGTTCTTCATCTTCTTTTTCTCTCAGCCAGTCTTTTAAATAATCATATCTTTCACTACCAGCAAAACCTATTTTTTCCCGTATGTTTTTATCATCAATATCGATCAGCTTCATTCCAGCAGCTGCAATTTCTTCTGCAAGAAGTGAACTTCTTACCGGATCTAGTTCTAAAAGCAGCGAAAATGTCTGCTGTAAAGCTGACATCCCTATCATTTCTGTTCGATTTTTATAAAAAAGATAGAGAACAACCAGTGCCCGTGCAAAGGGTATATCCACAAGTTTTTTAGATTTGTTGAGATTTGTTAGCTTATACCCATTTTTTTCTAAAATCCTATTCAAACTAAACAGCAGCACTTTATCTATCTGAGGAGAAATCACAGCTATATCTTCCACATTAACACCACTTTCAATTAGAGAAATAATCCTTCTGCCCAATTGAATAAGCATATCCCCTCGAAGCTCACTGTCGATTTCACCTTTAAATAAAGGTGATTCAATAATTTTTTCATTTCCTTTTTCTATTACAGATTTTATTTGCTGCTCTAAATTATAATTTTCAGCTGATTGAGCAAAATAATTTTTTAAATCAGTGATAGTTTCTGCATCTTTTAAAAATAGTTTTTTAGATAGCTGTGGGTTGCCACCGAAAAATCTGTTAAATCCCCCGTGTTCATTGTATGTAAGATATCCGTCTGTGCCATTATCAATTAAATTTTTTATAAATTTTTGACCTGATGGCACAGTTTTTTCCAGATCATCAACTAAAACATATTTATAATCCTTAACCACACTGCAGAGATAATCCTCATTTTTCAGCAGATAATCATTAAAAAAGCTGACTGCCAGTGAATAATCTAAAAGTCTGTATTTTATACAAAATTCACGAAAAATATTCATTATTTTTAACGATTCTTTAATATAATTTTTTCTTTCCCTGTCATTAGAAACTGAATAGATCATTCTTCTTTCCATATCTTCTAAAGACAGAAGATTAAACGCAGCTAGATTAAGGTTATCTATTAGCTGAACTGCTATCTGTACCGATTTAGCTTTTATGTTTTTGAAAAAATTTTTTTTGACGCGGAATTTTTCCACATAATTGCTCATCAAAAAATGAGAGGTTTCTATTGTCATAAAAGTTGGTTCAATAGTTGATCTATCATCAGTAATACTTTTTTCTATCAGCGGCCAGTGTCTAACAATTTCCGAATTGACAAATCCAAAATAAGTATATATATTTAAATTTCCAGTAACCGATAAATTTATATTTTCTCTAAAATCCCTTACATTCTGTGCACTGCTGAGAAAGACAAGCAAATCTTCTGTGCCTGTTTTTTCAGCTATATTGTGATATTTTTTTAATAGTTCAGTAGTTTTTCCACTACCGGCTGAACCTCTAAAAATTTTGTGCATTTTAACCACCTTAAGTTATCTCTATAATAAACCATATTATTAAAATCAGCTGCAGTATAAATCTTGCTGCAGTCCCGGCAAAAAATGCGGTAATAGCACCTGCAGCCAGCTTAAAAGAGTTTTTTCTATTTCTGCTTTTCCAGTATTCAAAAACGAAAATAAGCAAAAAAGGACCGGCAACAATCCCAACTGGACCCATAAATATTATTCCCAAAATTAGGCCAACAGCTGCTGCCAGCATAGTATCTTTTCCTCCACCTTCTTTTTTAATAAAATAAACATTTGCCAGATAATCGGTTAAAAATATAAGCACTGTCAGCAAAATGGAAGCAGTCCAAAAATATACAGTATAATAAACTTCCGGCATTACAAATCTATAAAGCAGAATAGCAATCCAGAAAAATAAAGAATCCGGAAGTGCCGGAATAAAAACACCTACAATATTTAAGATTAAAAGTAAAGCAACAAAGAATATTATCAATAATTCCAATCTTTTCGTCTCCTTTTTTACAATTTTTATTTCAATTTAAGTTAATTTTAACCTCTCATTACTGTACTGTCAAGCTGATGGCATTTTTATAAAAAACCTTTTCAGATCAAAAAAATAAATAATTTACACTGCAAAAATATAAAAAATCCTGCCTTTAGTCAGCAGGATCTTTTAAATATTACTACTTTATTTTAACTTTTAAATTGAATATAATAAAATCTTGTTTTTATCTATTTTTTTCTACTTCCGAAATTACTTCATCAATATCAGGAAGTTCTGGTATATCATAAACTTTAAACCAGAGAATCTCTCCACTGTCATTAATCAAAATATTAACCCGGCCAGAAATACCTTTTTTTTCAATAAATATTCCCAGCTGAGAAGCAAACTTACCATGTGGCCAGAAATCTGACAGAATTTTAAGTTTTTCAAGTCCCATATCTTCAGCCCAGGCTTTTTTAGAAGGCACAGGATCAACACTCAAACCTACTGCCACAGTATTATTTTCTTCAAATTTATCATAATTTCTTTCCAGTGCCTCCATCTGTTTTGTACATACACCTGTCCAGGCCAGTGGGTGGAAAGATAAAAGAATATTTTCCCCTTTGAAATCGGACATACTAACTTCCTCACCATTCTGATCATTTAATTTAAATTCTGGAATCTTATCTCCTACTTTAAATTTCATACTATCTCCTCCTATTTAAATAATTTTTATTATTCAATCCGTCCAATAAACTTTAGTAATTAACTATAGTTTACTTCAATTCCTGCAGTTTTACAAGTTAATATTTTACAAAAACAGCAGATATCTCTCTATAAATACTTCTGAACTGCTGTCAGATCCTAAGAAAAATTTTAATCATTTTTATTTCTTCTGCACGAAAATAATTAATCTATTATTTCAAACAATAATTACTGCTGTATATTATTATCAAAAATTAACACTTAAAAGACCTCAGATTTTTAATTATATTTGCTATTTTATCATTAGATAAGATAAAATATTAATTAACAACTTTTGTGAAAGAACCAATTTATTATTATTTTTTAAAATAGGAGCAGATATAATGACAAAAAAGCTTTATTATGAAAATCAATATCTAAGTGAATTCCAGGCAAATATAATCGAAACAAAAGAAAAAGATAACTTTTTTCATCTTTTATTAGATCAGACAGCTTTTTATCCTGGTGGTGGTGGTCAGCCTGCCGATAAAGGAAATCTAGATAATATAGAAGTAAAAGAAGTTTACAGTGAAGGAGAAAAGATCTTCCATGTTGTTAAAAAAATGCCAGAAACAGATCAGGTTAGAGGACTTATTGACAGCAAATTCAGATTGGAAATGATGCAGCAGCATCTGGGCCAGCATATTCTCTCTGCAGTTTTATACAATAAATTTAGTGCCAGAACAATAGGATTTCACCTTACAGAAAATAGTCTTACAATCGATACAGACAGAAATCTCAGTTATGAACAGATCAAAAAAACTGAAGAAATGGCAAATGAAATAATTTATAAAAATCTTAATGTAAAAAATATACATCCAGAAGGTTCTGAACTAAAAAAACTTCCTCTGCGAAAACAACCTTCTGTCTCGGAAAATATAAGAGTTATCAAAATAGATGATTTTGATTATTCTCCCTGTGGTGGAACACACCCAGAATCTACAGCTGAAGTAGGAATTATAAAAATAAATAATTATGAAAATTATAAAGATGGCTTGAGAATATATTTTTCCTGCGGTATTAGAGCTTTAAGAAATTATGATAAAAAAGAAAAAACTGTCAAAAAGGCTGTTGAAATTTTATCTGTACCCGAAGAAAAAATTATCGAACGGATAGATAAATTACTGTTAGAAAATATAGATCTGCAGAAGGAAAATGAAGTGATCAAAAAAAAATTTCTCGATTCTCTGGCAGAAGTACTGCTTGGTGAGAGTGAAGATACAGCTGGTATTAAACTTATTTCTAGAATTTTTTCTGCTGATGAAATCAGTTCACAAAATGAGCTCTCTTATCTGGCAGCAGAACTCACAAAAAGAAAAAATATTGTATTTATTTCTTCACTAAATATAGATGGTATGTGCAGACTGGTTTTTAGCCGTTCTGACAACCTTGATGGCCTGGATATGCAGCAGATACTCAAACAGGCTCTGGACATAACAGGTGGTGGAGGTGGAGGAAGCCAACTCAGTGCTCAGGGTGGTGGAGGTGATGCCGCCCGAGTCGAAACAGCTTTCAAAAAAGTTAAAAATAATATTTTAAAAATAGTCTCCTAAATGGATTTTATTCTATTTTATACTTAAAAGTGAATCTTTTTCACTCAATTATAAAACTAGATGAAATTGTCTTTAGATTTCGCAACATTTATTAAAGAACTGATTTTTTTAGAAATTTTCGATATAAAAAGACTTATTGTACAAAAAATATTTCTATCGTCATTTTACTGTTAAAACTTTACTTATTCAGTTTATTGTGCTATAATATTTTTTGTTAATATTTAACTGGCTGTGGCGCAGCTTGGTAGCGCGCTTCGTTCGGGACGAAGAGGTCCGGGGTTCAAATCCCCGCAGCCAGACCATTATTTTAAAAAAGTAATTTTAAAAGCCGTCCAATTTAGGGCGGCTTTTTGCATTACTATAACTATATTTTTTCTATAATCGAATCAGCAATAACTATACCGGAAACTGATGCCTGCATTAATCCTCTTGTAATTCCAGCTCCATCTCCACCTGTATAGAAATTTTTTATTCTTGTTTCAAGATTTTTATTTACTTCAAGCCTTGAAGAATAAAACTTAACTTCTACACCATAAAGAAGTGTATCCCTGGAATACAGACCAGGAGCAAGATTATCCAGTGCCTCAAGCATTTCGATAATCCCAGTCAGATGTCTGTGCGGTAAAACGAGCGACAGATCTCCTGGAGTGGCATCTTCAAGAGTAGGATCAACTATACTTCTTTCCAGCCTTGTCTTAGTAGACCTTCTGCCCTGCAGCAGATCTCCCAGACGCTGGACAAGAACTCCTCCTGCCAGTAAGTTAGCCAGTTTTGCTATATCTTTACCATAAGTGATAGGTTCATGAAATGGTTCAGTAAATGTCTTACTGACAAGCAGTGCAAAATTAGTATTCTCAGTTTTAAAATCAGAATGACTGTGCCCATTAACCGTTATTAGCCCCTGATTATTTTCACTGACTACCTCTCCATATGGCGACATGCAGAAAGTTCTTACTTTATCATCAAAAGTAGGTGTCTGATATATCAGTTTCGACTCATAAATATTATCAGTTAAATATTCTGTTATAACAGCAGGGCATTCTACCCGTACACCAATATCAACTGGATTAATTGCTGTATTTATATCCATTTTTTTTGCTTCACCGCTCAGCCATTCTGCATTTTCTCGCCCGGCTCCAGCTACAACAAAATCTGCATAAATCTCTTCTGCGTCTGCCGTTTTTACTCCTTTTACCTGTCCATCTTCTGTTAGAATTTTCTTTACATTTTCGCCAAACCTAATTTCTACACCTTTATTTTTCAGATAATCCTGCATATTCTGAAGCACAACTCTGCTGTATCCTGTACCAAGATGACGCAGTCTGGCTGGTATAAACTTCAAACTCGATTTAATAGCTTTCTTCTTAATTTTTTCTAATTTTTCTCCTTCAATTCCGAAGATTCTTTCTGGAGCACCAAACTCCATATAAATGCTGTCTGCATATTCTATTTTTTCAATTAAGGCTTTTTCACCGATGTATTTTTCTAAGTTCCCACCTATCCGGGGAGAAAGAGAAAGTTTCCCATCACTAAAAGCTCCAGCTCCACCCCAGCCTGATACAATTGCACAGCTGGGACAGTTGACACATCCCTGACCCGGATTTTCCTTCATTGGACATACCCTGTGTTCAAGATCTGTCCCTTTTTCCAGCATTAAAATATCAATATTTTTATTTTTTTTGACAAATTCAATTGCAGTAAATATTCCTGTCGGTCCTGTCCCAATAATTATTACATCATACTTTTTTCTGTTCATCAGACTAATACCCTCCAGGTTTAAACTTTTCTTTAAATTATAGACCACAAATAATATTCTATATCGCCAATTCAAATCCTTTAATTTATTATAATTATGCTGTTGAAATAAACATATTTTTCTTTTTCCATAAGTCTTTTTAAAAATCAAAACCCCCTGCAGATTAATCATTTAAGATATCTTCTACAGGGAGCTAAATTTACTTATTTTCCAGTCTTTTTAAAATTAAATTATACCCATCTTCTCCATATTCTAAAGATCTTTTTACCCGACTTATTGTTGCAGTACTTACACCGGTTTCTTCTACAATATGATCATATGTGTAACCTTCATTTAACATTCTGGCTACCTCAAGACGCTGCCCTAAAGCTTTTATCTCTCCTATTGTAGCAATATCACAAAAAAAACGATAGCATTCATCTTCATCTTTCAGCATCAATACAGCTTCAAATAACTGTTCTGTAAATCGATCTCTAATTTCTTTAGACAAGTGCTACACCCCTTTTCTTTTATTTACTCCCATTCTATAGTTCCAGGGGGTTTAGAAGTAATATCATAGACAACACGATTTACTTCTTTTACCTGATTTACTATTTTAGTTGATATCGACTGCAGTAAATCGTAAGGTAATTTTGCCCAGTCAGCTGTCATAGCATCATCACTTGTCACAGCTCTAAGAATCACTGGATAGCCATAGGTTCTTTCATCCCCCATAACACCAACACTTCGCAGATCAGGAAGAACAGCGAAAGACTGCCAGATTTCTTTATATAAACCTGCTTCTTTTATTTCTTCCTGTATTACAGCATCTGCGTCTCTTAAGATTTTCAGTTTTAATTTGTCAATTTCTCCAATTATTCTGATGGCAAGGCCTGGACCAGGAAAAGGCTGTCTCCAGACAATCTCTTCTGGAAGTCCTATTACTTCGCCAATTTTTCTCACTTCATCCTTAAATAAAAACCGCAGAGGCTCAACCAGTTCAAATTCCATATCCTCAGGCAGTCCACCAACATTATGATGGCTTTTTATTGTTGCGGCTTTATCTGTACCACTTTCTATTACATCAGAATAAATTGTACCCTGAACAAGATATTTTACATCTTCCAGTTTGGAAGCCTCTTCCTCAAATACACGGATGAATTCATTACCAATAATTTTTCTCTTTGTTTCCGGATCACTGACACCACTGAGTTTGTTCAAAAACCTCTCTCTTGCATCTACATATACCAGTGGTATATTAAACTCTTCTCCAAAAGTTCTCCTTACCTGTTCGGCTTCTCCCTTGCGGAGCAGCCCATGATCAACAAATATACAGGTAAGCTGATCTCCTATAGCTTTATGTACAATTGCAGAAGCAACAGCGGAATCAACTCCACCGGAAAGTCCACAGATTACCCGGCCTGTTCCAACTTGATTTTGAATTCTTTCTACTTCTTCATTTATATAATCTGCCATGTTCCAGCTGGCCCTGGCTTTACATATCTTAAAAAGAAAATTATGAAGAATAGTTTTCCCCTGTACAGTATGAAGGACTTCTGGATGAAACTGAACACCGTAAAAGTTTCTGTCAATATCTGCCATAGCTGCTGCTGGAGTCAGATCGGTTTTCCCGATGATTTCAAATCCATCTGGAACTTCTCTCACGTGGTCACCATGGCTCATCCATACCTGTTTTCTGCTGTCCAGCTCACTAAAAAGTCCTTTGTTTGTAAAAATTTCTAATTCAGCTTTGCCATATTCACCATGTTCAGCTTTTTCTACAACTCCTCCTTCAAGAAGCTGGGCCATAAGCTGCATACCATAACAGATTCCCAGAATTGGAATTCCCAGTTCAAAAACCGCATTGTTTACACCTGGGGCTCCTTCTGCTGTGACACTGTCAGGACCTCCTGAAAAAATTATACCATCCGGATTTATCTCTTTTATTTCATCTAGAGCAATATCATGTGGTTTTATTACAGAATAAACATTAAATTCTCTAACTCGACGTGCTATCAGCTGGCTGTACTGACCGCCAAAATCGAGAATAAGTACTTTATTGTATTCCATTCTTAGCTCCTTTCCTGCTTTTTTTAACTAAAGTATTTTTTAATAAAGTATACAGTGAATTAGTGTTAATTGTCAAGAAAAAACTCTTCAGATAAGGAATCTCTCCTCTATCTGAAGAGTTTTTATATAATTTATTTATTTTTATCTTTAAAGTTAATCATTATTTATTGCTGATTGGGCTGCAGCCAGACGGGCTATTGGAACTCTATATGGTGAACAGGAAACATAGTTTAAACCTGTTCTGTGGCAGAAATCTATAGAGGACGGTTCTCCACCGTGTTCTCCACAAATACCTACTTTTAGATCTTTATTGCTTTCTCTTCCCATCTCAACAGCCATTTCAATTAATTTACCCACACCTTCCTGATCAAGAACAGAGAAGGGATCTTTAGGCAGTATCTCCTTATCTACATACTCACCAATAAATTTGCCAGCATCATCACGCGAAAATCCAAATGCCATCTGAGTAAGGTCATTTGTGCCAAAGGAGAAGAAATCTGCATGTTTGGCTATCTTATCAGCAAGTAGAGCAGCTCTCGGCACCTCAATCATTGTACCAACAGAATAATTTATATCAACACCTGCCTCTGAAGTCAACCTTTCTGCGATCTCTAAAGCCATCTTTCTTAAAATGACCAGTTCTTTTTCAGTACCAATAAGTGGAATCATAATGTCAGGCTTTACATCATAACCTTCTTCCTGTTTAACTTCCACTGCTGCAGATATAATCGCTCTAACCTGCATTTCATAAATTTCTGGATAGGTGATACCCAGGCGGCATCCTCTGTGCCCAAGCATAGGATTCATTTCTTTTAAATCTTCCACTGTTCTCCTCAGTTCATCTTCTGTTATACCCAATTCTTTTGCAAGAGATTTTATATCTTTATCATTATTAGGCAAAAATTCATGTAAAGGTGGATCCAGCAGGCGAACAGTAACATTTAAATCTTTCATTACTTTAAATATACCTTTAAAATCTTCTTTTTGATATGGGAATAATTTATCCAGAGCTTTCATTCTTTTACTTTTGCTGTTAGAGACAATCATTTCCCTTACAGCCATAATTCTCTCACTATCAAAGAACATATGCTCTGTTCTGCAGAGGCCTATACCTTCTGCTCCAAAATCAACAGCTACTTCTGCATCATGAGGAGTATCTGCGTTTGTCCAGACACCCAGTTTTCTGTATTCATCAGACCATTCCATCAGCATCCTGAAGTTCTCTGTTAAAAATGCATCGGTGGTTTCAACAACACCGGCATAGACTTCTCCAGTACTACCATTAAGGGAAACAAAGTCTCCTTCTTTAAATACTCTATCATCAACAGTAAACTGTTTGGTTGCTTCATCTACCTGAATTTCTCCAGCACCTGCTACACAGCATTTACCCATTCCACGTGCTACAACAGCTGCATGAGAAGTCATTCCACCACGTGATGTAAGAATACCTTCAGCTTTTACCATACCCTCTATATCTTCCGGTGATGTTTCCTTACGCACTAAAATAACTTTTTCTCCATCTTCTGCAGCTTTAGCTGCTTCTTCAGAAGTGAAATATACTTTACCGGTAGCTGCACCCGGAGAAGCTGCCAGACCTTTTGCCAGTATATCTGCCTTTTCCAGTTCTTCATCTTTAAAATTAGGATGTAAAAGCTGACTGATATCTTCAGGATCTATTCTCATAATGGCAGTTTTCTTGTCGATTAGTCCTTCTTCTTCCATATCTACAGCTATATTAACAGCAGCATCGGCAGTACGTTTTCCGGTTCTGGTCTGCAGCAGAAAGAGATTTCCTTCCTGAATGGTAAATTCTATATCCTGCATATCTTTATAATGTTCTTCTAAAGTCTCTGTAACTTCCATAAATTCCTCATATACTTCAGGCATCAGATCTTTTAATTCACTGATATCTTTTGGAGTCCTTATTCCGGCTACAACATCTTCTCCCTGAGCATTGAGAAGAAATTCGCCGAACACCCTGTTTTCTCCTGTAGCTGGATTTCTGGTAAATGCAACTCCTGTTCCAGAATTTTCTCCAACATTACCAAAAACCATAGTCTGGATGTTAACAGCAGTACCTAAATCATGTGGAATATCATTTATATTTCTATATGATATCGCACGTGAATTATTCCAGGAACTGAATACAGCTTTAACAGCCATCAATAGCTGTTCATCTGGATCCTGAGGAAATTCTATGTCTGTTTTCTTTTTTATTAAATTTTTGTACTCAACTATTATTTCTTTCAAATCTTCCATTGTTAATTCAGTATCATTGTCATATCCATTTTTTTCTTTCTTCTTTTCGAGAAAATTATCAAATTGATAGCCGGGAATTCCCAGCACAACATTACCAAACATCTGTATTAATCTTCTGTAGCTGTCATAAGCAAATCTTGGATTATCTGTCCTTTTCGCCAGTGCTTCAACACTCTTATCATTAAGGCCGAGGTTAAGTACTGTATCCATCATACCAGGCATAGAAATTACTGCTCCCGATCTAACAGATACCAATAAGGGGTCTTCTAAATCACCAAATTTTTTCCCTATTTTTTCTTCAAGTTCTTTCATATGTTCAAAGATACCTTCTTTTATATTTTCCTCTAGAGTTTCATCCATCTCAAGATATCTTATACAGGCCTCGGTGGTTATTGTAAATCCTGGAGGTACCGGCAGCCCTATACTGCTCATTTCCGCCAGATTTGCACCTTTACCACCTAATAATTTCTTCATTTCTTTTTTGCCTTCTTCAAATGAATAGATATACTTTTTCAACAAAACCCCTCCTTTAATTAATTCAATCCATTGATAATATCAATAATAATATTTGCTGCTTCTTCCACAGCTTTTTTGGTCATATCAATAACCGGACATCCAACTCTCTTCATTACCTGTTCTGCATAAGTTAATTCTTCCATTATTTTTTCCAGTGAGACATAATCCACACTGTTATCAAGTCCTAAAACTTTTATTCGTTCTTTGCGTATTTCAATTAGATCAACTGGATCGATTGTTAGCCCAATAATTTTTCGCCTGGGAATTTGAAATATTTCATCAGGAAGTTTTGCATCTTTTACCAGGGGAATATTTACTACTTTATAGTTTTTATGGGCCAGATACATGCTGAGTGGTGTTTTAGAAGAACGGGAAACACCTATCAAAACAATATCTGCTTTTAATATACCCCTTGGGTCTTTCCCATCATCATATTTTACAGCAAATTCTACTGCTTCAACCCGCTTAAAATAATTTTCATCCAGTTCTCTAATTAGACCCGGCTGACGTGCAGGTTTACTCTCCAGGAATTCACTAAAAATTTCTAAAGCAGGTGTCATTATATCAATATAGGGAAGGCCTTCCCGAGCACAAACATTTTTTAAATATTCATAAATGTCGTTATCTACCATTGTAAATATTACTATAGAATTTTTATTCTTAGCTTCATCTATAATTTCGTCTATTGATTCTCTGCTTTCTACATAGGGATATTTTTTTATTTCATAATCACTTTTTCTGAATTGTTCGGCTGCAGCTCTTGCTACCTGTTCAGCTGTATCTCCTATTGAATCAGATATTATGTAAATCTGATAAGTGTTTTTCATTATATCACCAAACCTCAGCAAATATATTTTATTTTTAGTACTATATCAATAAATATTATAACATTTTAGAAGAGAAAACTCAATATTTACTCCCTGTGATAATCCTTCTTTATTTATCTCAAAAAACCTGCTTTTTCAGCCAGATCAGTACCTCAATCCTATTTTTACAGCAGCATAAATAAGGAGCTTCCCCAAATTTTTCTAAAATGCAGATTATAATATGGGTTAGCTCCTATAAATAGGCTTATTTATTTTTATTAAATTCATCTTCTTCTGAAAGGCGCTCAAGCAGCTCTTCCCTGTAATCTACAAAAATTTTATCAGTTCTCCTTCGGGGTTGAGGAAGTTCAATTTTAAGTTTGTCTATTATTCTTCCGGGGCGACCATTTAAAACAATAATCCTATCTGCCAGCAGTATTGCTTCTTCAATATCATGTGTAATAAAAAGTATAGTTTTATTCAGCTTTTCCTGAATTGATAAAATCCATTTCTGCATGGTATTTCTGGTCAGTGCATCCAGAGCTCCTAATGGCTCATCCAGGGCCAGAATATCATTGTGGGTCAGCACTGTTCTCAAAAGTGCAGCCCGCTGACGCATGCCACCGGATAACTGATCGGGATAGTGCTCTTCAAATCCTTCCAGACCAAAAAGGGAAATTAACTGTTCTGCTTCTCTGCGGGCTTTTTTTAAGTCTTCATTCTGAATTTCAACTCCCAGCAGTACATTTTCCATTACTGTTCTCCACGGAAACAGAAGATCTCTCTGGGGCATGTAGGCGATATGCCCTCTTGTTGCAGTTATATCTTCCCCTTCCAGATAGATTTTGCCTTTGTCCGGTTTTTCAAGTCCAACTAAAATATTAAAGAGGGTGCTTTTGCCACAGCCGCTTGGTCCTATAATACAGATAAACTCTCCTCTTTTAACTGATATATTTATTTCAGCAAGTACTGGCAGAACATTATCGTTTTCTCTATAATCATAATAAATATCTTCTATTTTAAGCAGTATATCCTCCATTAATTACACCCTCTATTTTATCTTTGTTGATTTATAATATTCCACCGTAAAATATCTCTATCAGTTACCGGGTAGAAATTGATTTGTAAATGCATCTTCTGCACTGAATTTTTCCTCTATCAAATTATTTTTCAGCATCCAGTCAGCAAACTCAGCCCAGACTTCCAGCTTTTGATATCCCCAGTATGGTGCATCATCTACATAGCGAGGACTCAGCCATTTTTGACTTTTAATGAGAAATTCCTGACTGCTTTCCGGTATTTTTTTATGCAGTATTTCTGCAGCTTTTTCCGGATTTTCTGCTGCAAAACTGTAGCCTCTGCTAACTGCCTGCATAAATTTTTCAAGAAGCTGAGGTTTTTCATCAGCCATCTTTTCTGAAGTAATTATAACCGGTGTATAGTAATCAGGTACCAGTTCCTGATAATCTTCTAACATAAAGATATCAATATCAATATTTCTCATTTCTGCCTGTATTCCATCAACAGCATAAAAAATCCAGGTGAAATCGAATTTGTTGCTGTTTAACATCGCAAGCAAGTCTCCACTGCCAATATTGATAAATTTAACTTTCGAAAAATCTCCACCAGACCCTTCTACCAGAGACTGAATTATTGCCTTTTCGATGGGCATTCCCCATCCACCATATCTTAAACCACTTAATTCTGCAGGACTATCAATATCTTTTTCAGATAGTACAGCAAAACCTGAGGTGTTGTGCTGAATCACTGCAGCAATAGAAATAATGGGAACCCCCTCTATTCTGGCCGGTGTCACCCATTCCTGAAAGCTAATACCCAGATCTGCTCTGCCAGCACCAACAACCTGCTCAACCGACATATTACTTCCCGGCTCAATAAAATTGACCTGAATATCGTTCTCTTCGAACCATCCCATCTCTTCTGCCACAAATAAACCGGTATGATTGGTATTTGGTACCCAGTCCAGCAAAAAATCAACCTCTTCTGCTGCAGTATTTAATGAAAAGATAAACAGCAGTATAACAGTAAAAACAATTACTTTTTTCATTTAAATTTCCTCCCTTTTTTGTTCTTTCCAGGGGACCAGTATCTTTTCCAGAAGATCAACTGATTTAAATAAAAGTATAGAAAAAAGAGAGATAAATACAATACCCGCAAAAACCCTCGCTGTCAGATAAGAATTTGAAGATCTTACTATAAATACTCCCAGTCCCATGTCACTACCCATCCATTCTGCTACAACCGCTGCCATAACAGCATATGTTGCCGAAATTCTCAAACCGCTAAAAATCATCGGCAGTGCGGCAGGAACCCTTACTTTAGTAAATACCTGCCAGTTTGTTGCACCCATTGATTTCAAGAGGTTTATCATATCATTATCTGCTGTAGAAAGACCATCGATAGTATTGACAGCAGCCGGGAAAAAACAGGCCAATATTACAATTAAAATTTTTGGTAAAATACCAAATCCAAACCAGATAACAAGAAGTGGTATTAAAATAACTATGGGGACTGTTTGAGAAACAACCAGCAGTGGATAAAATGTTCGTTTTAAAATATCAAAATGAAAGATAATAACTCCTGTAATAATACCTGCAATAGAGGAAATAATTAGCCCAAATATAGATTCAAACAGTGTTCTCAGAGAATGTCTAAACAGAAGTGCTCTGGTTTCAATTATCTCATTTATTATCCTCCCTGGTGCTGGAAGAATCCAGGTTTCTATATCGAAAAAACTTACAACAAATTCCCAGATTAATATAAGTAAAAAAAAGAAAACTAGTACAGGCAGATGATCTTTAATCTTTTTTTTAATTTTTTTTATCATTTTTAATTTCCCTCATTCTGCCGCGCAAGTTTTTCTTCTGTTGAACCAAGATCTGTTCCAGTAGCAAGCTTTATATAACTTATAACATTTTCGCCGGAAGCATTCTGAACTGCTTTATGAGCTTTTAAAGCAGTTTCCCAAACTTCATCTAATTCTCCTTCTATAGTAGTCGAGAAAGCTGCAACAGTGTAGTCCAGACCGGATTTTTCTATTATATCTATCGCTATATCTACCAGTTTATATAATTCATCTTTTTCGGCAATCCCCAGGGGAAGACACTGGATATCAACTGCTGATTTCATGTTATCACTCCTTTCTTAAAAATACAAAAACTTCCCAAATGGGAAGCTGAATTTTATTCTTCCCTACACTGGAATTATCCAGACCAGGTTCAAAGGGTTGAATTTATCTCTCAGCCTTACGGCACCCCTGAAACTATATTCCTTTAATTTATTCTTTCTAGATGAAAGAGTAAATTCCTTTGAAAATTTAAAATTTATATATAAATAAATTTTTAATTAGTATAGTTACTAAACGAAAAAATAATTTCACAGCCAAATTACATTATTTTGACCTCTCAAGCAAATCTACTGGTTTTAATAGCAGACTTTAACTTTTATCATTTTTTAATTTTTTAGCTCATCTAAAAATAACCAGGGGCATATTATCCTTTCAATTAAATCAGTGAAGACAAATAGTAAAAGACCTAAAAAACTTAATGTCAAAATTCCTGCAAACATTTCAGTGTAATTTACCCTTGTCCAGGCATCCATAATAAAATAACCCAGCCCTTCAAAAGTGGCAAAAGTTTCAGTAAAAAACAATACTGCTATAGCTGTACCCAGGCTTATGCGTACAGCTGTAAAAATCCTGGATAAAGAAGCCGGCAAAATAACATGCCAGAACAATTCTATTTTTGTAGCTCCAAGAGATTTCACAGAAAGTATAAGTTCCTGATCTATTGATTTGGAAGCATCACGTGTATGAACAAGAATCTGAAAAAATACAATAAGTGCTATCAAAAACACTTTAGATAGGTTTCCGAGTCCCAAAAACAATAAAACAATAGGAAGAAAAGCGATCTTTGGTACTGGATAGGCCAGATAGATAAATGGAGATAAATATTTGTCAAACGATTTTACTCTGCCAATTATTAGACCAGAAGGAACTGCTATTATTAAAGCACTTCCAACTCCCAGAATAATCCTCTTAAAACTTGCAAACATATGGGTAAATAGTTCAAATTTTAATTTTATCATTGACATGAATACTGCAGATGGAAGGGGTAGTATGGAATTATCAATAATAACAGAAAATAACCACCATAATAATATAATTAAAAAAATTGATATTATATACTGCATTATTTTATTCATACTTATCCCCAACTTTAAGAATTGACCTTATTTCTTCACACTTTTTATAAAAAGAATCGGAATTTCTAAATTCTTTATAAGCAAAATGATCATTATTTATTTCTTGAATTATTTGTGCAGGTCTTTCTGACATAATTACTATTTTTTTGCCAAGAAAAACTGCTTCTTCAATACTGTGGGTGATAAAAACAGAAGTCATTTTATATTTTTTCCATATATCGAGAAAAAGAAACTGCATATTTTCTCTTGTCAGAGCATCCAGAGATGAAAAAGGTTCATCCATTAATAAAATTTCCGACTTTAAAGCTAGTGCTCTGGCAATTGCTACTCTCTGTCTCTGTCCACCACTGAGCTGTGAAGGATAATGAGATCTGTACTTATAAATGCCAAGCTCTTTTAATATATTATTTGTTCTTTTTATGCTGTCTTTTTTATCAATATTTCTTAATTTCAATCCCAGCATTACATTATCTTTCACTTTTTTCCAGGGCAGGAGACCATATTCCTGTAAAATCACAGAAATATGATCTTTCATTTCCAGAACCGTCTTTTTATTATAATAAATACTGCCACTTTTAGGTTCAGCCAGACCGGCCAGTAAATACAAAAGAGTAGTTTTCCCACAGCCTGAGGGCCCTATAACGGCACAGGTAGTATTTTCAGGCACAGTAAAACTTATGTCTTTTAATATTTCTAATTGTTTTCTATTATTATCTTGATAATCAAAAGATATATTATCTATTTTAATCAATCTATAACCTCCATCTTAAATAACGATGATTATTCTACCTATTTTACAAATTTTTCGTCAACAATATCCTGATATTTAAAGTTATTATTGATAAGCTCTTTTTCTTCCATCCAATTTATAACCATATTAACCGTATTTTCTTCAGGTAAATGTGGTTTTCCATATTCTGGGAAGATAAAACTTTCCTTAATTCCTTTGGGGAATCCAGCTTTTTCAATCAATAAATCTCTATATTTATCAGAATCTTTATTTAACAAATCCACTGCTTTTGAATACGCAGAGTAGAAATTCTCTATTGACTTTCCTTTATTTTTTACTGCTTTATCTGTAAACAGCATTATACCGGGTGCTTCTCCCAGTTCAGTACTGGTACCTATTTTATTTGCTCCATTTTTTATTAATACACTTGCCAGAGGTTCAGGTAAACAGGCTGCCTTAACTTTACCGGCTTCCAGCATCTGCAGCCTAAGTGGAATTTTAGGAATAGCAATTTTTTTAATTTCTTCTTCAGAAAAACCATTTGTTTTTAAAAGTCTATCAGTTATGTACTCAATAATTGTATTTGATGATACTGCAATTTTAACATTCTTTAAATCTTTATATTCTTTTATTCCAGAATTCTTACCTGATAAAAGAACATATCTTCCATTTGTAAGTGAAGTTATCTTTACATCCTGTTCATTATCAACAGAAAATAAAACTGCCAGAACATCAGAAATGGCTCCATCTATTTCTCCAGCCTGTAAAGCACTATCTCTTTCAATCGGGTTATGAAAACTGATAATTTCTATTTCTGAACCGCTTTCAGCAAAAAAACCTTCGGATTCAGCTACTATTAGTGGTATTGAATCTGCATCAGGTAAAATTCCAACTTTTAAAGCTGCAGATACTGGCAGAGATACAATAATAAGAAAACTTATAAATACAATAAAAATACTAATGCTTAAATTTTTTTTCATTTTTTATTCCTCCTGCTGTATTTTGATTA
>JBNJGL010000028.1:0-29809 GCA_051747745.1 Bacillota bacterium
TCTCTTTTTATTTTATAAAAGAAGGAAAATATTATATTTTATAGAATACTAAACAATAACAAGATAAATGAAAATATGGGGGGGTTTATATGGATCAGATTCAGGGTGGACTTCAGAGTGTTATTGCAAATTATGGCATGAAAGTAGTGCTGGCATTAGTTTTACTTATTGGTGGATTATGGGCTATAAAGATTATTACAAAGATTTTAGAAAAATCTATGCAGGGTAAATTCGAAAAAACTTTAACTGGATTTTTAGTTTCTATCGCTCGTGCATTGTTGATGGCATTACTGGTGATTTCCATTGCATCTACTTTGGGAATAGCAGTTACATCTTTTGTAGCCGTATTAGGTGCTGCTTCATTTGCTGTAGGTTTTGCACTACAGGGAAGTTTGTCTAATTTTGCCGGTGGAGTTCTACTGTTAATGTTTAAACCATTTTCTGCTGGTGATGTAATAGAGGTAGATGGATATAAAGGTAAAGTACAGGAAATCCAAATTCTTTATACAATTATTACAACTTTTGACAATAAAAAAGTAATGATACCAAACAGCAATGTTTCCGGCAACAGTATAACTAATTTCTCCGCAATGGAAACCAGACGAGTTGATCTAACTTTTGGTATTGGTTATGATGATGATTTTCACGAAGCAATTGCATTATTAAAAGATCTTGCTGATAAACATGAATTAGTTTTAGATGATCCAGCACCATTAATTAGAGTTTCAGAACATGCTGGTAGTTCAGTTAATATTGCCTGTAAACTCTGGGTTAAAGGTGCAGATTACTGGGATGTTTATTTTGATATGCATGAAGATGTAAAAGATGCATTTGATGCTGCTGGAATTGGAATTCCTTATCCACAGCTGGATGTACATTTTGATGAAGGAGTTAAAGTTTGATAATTTCTAAAGCAAAAATAAAGAAATTAAATAAAGTCAACAGCAATAACGGCAAATTTGTGCTGTACTGGATGCAGGCATCACAGCGGTTTAAGTTTAATCCTGCCTATCAATTTGCTGTTGAAAAAGCAAATGAACTCGATCTTCCTTTATTAGTTATTTTCATTTTTGATTTTAACTATCCTGAAGCAGAGTACAGCCATTATAAATTTATGCTGGAAGGATTAAAAGAGTTAAGGTCTTATGCTAATAAAGAAAGAATCAATTTTTTTATCTTTAAAAATAAATCAAAAAAATTATTTGAAGCCCTGTCTAAAAAAGCCGCTTTTTTTATTGTAGATGGGGCTTATTTAAACCATTTACAAAAATGGAGAAAAGATATAACCCCCTCTATTTTTTCACCTTTTTATGAAGTGGAAAGTAATGTAATTTTTCCTGTTGAAGAAGTGTCAGATAAGGAAGAATATGCAGCATATACCATTCGTAAAAAAATAAAAAAACTTTATTCAAAATATCTTATAGAAAAAGAAGAAAATCTTTTAAAAAACAGAAAAAATATTGTACTAGAGGATGATATAAAAGAATGTTTGATAACTGATATTGATTATTATCTTGACCCAGAAAATTTAAATATGAATAAAAATAGTTTGTATATTAGTAAATTTACTGGTGGATATTCGGAAGCACAAAAACTTTTAAATATCTTTATTAAAGAAAAGCTTGCCGATTATAGTGATAAACACAGCAGTCCTGCCTTAGAATATCAGTCTAATTTAAGTCCATATCTGCATTTTGGACAGATTTCCCCTCTGGAAATTGCTTTAAAAGTAAAAGAAAGCAAAGTAGAAGGAGAAGATTTTTTGGAAGAATTAATTATACGACGAGAACTTAGTTTTAATTTTGTTCATTATAATAAAAATTATGATAAAAGTTTAAAACATATACTCCCGGACTGGGCTTATTATACACTGGCAGATCACACAGATGACAGCAGAAATTATATTTATCAATATAAAGACTTTGAGAATTTCAGCACACACGATAAATACTGGAATGCAGCACAAAAAGAAATGGTCTGTACAGGAAAGATGCACGGATATATGAGGATGTACTGGGGCAAAAAAATATTGGAATGGACAGAAGATCCCGAAACTGCTTTTAAATGGGCTTTAAAACTAAACAATAAATATTCTCTGGACGGCAGAGATGCAAATAGTTATGCAGGAGTAGCCTGGTGTTTTGGCAAACATGATAGGGCATGGAAAGAAAGAAAAATTTATGGTAAAGTAAGATATATGAATAAAAATGGTCTTGAGAGAAAATTTGATATGGAAAAATATTTGAATAAAATCAGTTCGTTATAATAATTTAGGAATATTTGTGATTTCTGTATAGATTTCAAATTAATGCTGAGATATAATATAATTTATATACAGTTCATATAATGTAAAATGATATTAAATTTTAACATAATTATAGAATATATATTTTCATCTGGAGTGGTGTAATTGTTTACAATTCCAAATTATATAACAATAATGAGAATACTATTAATACCTATTTTCCTTTATTTCTTTATTGAAGGTGAATATTTTATATCAGGTCTTATTTTTGCTGTTTCTGGTTTAACAGATTTTTTGGATGGTTATCTGGCCAGAAAATATGATATGACTTCTAAAATAGGTAAAATTTTAGACCCACTTGCAGATAAATTAACTATTATTGGTATTTTATTGGTATTGGTAAAAATGAATATAATTCCCAGATTTATATCGATTATTCTTCTTTCAAGGGAAGTTTTTATACTTTTTTCTTCAGGTATTGCCTATCTTATGGGAAGAAATTTTATCAATCCAAGCCTACTGGGCAAAACATCTATGTTCTTATTATATGTTGCTATAGCAGTTAAGCTGCTAGATATTCATGTAGTTGATATGGCCTTATTTTATATAGTAATTCCTCTGAATATAATATCTGCTGTTGATTATCTAATTAAGGCATATAAAAAGCTTTAAGAATAAGTTGGAAGGAGCTGTATTATGAGAATATTAATAAAAAATATAAATGAAATTTACTCTGGCAAAAGAGATGAAATTATAAAAGATGGTTTTATTGAAGTAACTGATAGTCATATTTCAGAAATAAATACTATGGAAGAATGTCCAAAAGATGATATATATGACAGAATAATTGATGCTGGTGAAAAGATAGCGCTGCCAGGTTTTATCAATACACATACACACGCGGGAATGACATTAATGAGGGGTTATGCAGATGATCTTCCGTTAGAAAATTGGCTTCAGGAAAAAATATGGCCATTTGAAGCTCAGCTTAAAAAGGATGATATTTACTGGGGATCTGCTCTTTCAGTAGTTGAAATGATAAGAACCGGAACAACACTTTTTACAGATATGTATTTTGAGATGGATAGTGTAGCCGAACTTGTAAGTAAAAGTGGAATCAGGGCTGCACTTGCAGAAGGACTGATTGAAGAAAATGATGGAGAAGAAGGTTTAAAAAAATCATGTGAATTTGCTAAAAAATGGCATGGCGCTGCTCACGGCAGAATCACAACACTGCTTGCACCACATGCACCATATTCTTGTTCCACTGAATATTTAAAAAAGATCCAAAAATGTGCTGATGATAAAAATCTTCCAATTCATATACACGTCTCAGAAACAAAAAAAGAACTGGAAAATTCTCTGCAGGAAAAAGGATTATCTCCGGTTAAATATCTTAATGAAATTGGCCTTTTAGATAGCCCTATACTGGCAGCACACTGTGTAAATTTAGAAGAAGGCGATATTGAAATCTTAGCTAATAAAAATGTAACAGTTGCTCATAATCCTTCCAGCAATGTAAAACTTGCAAGTGGAATAGCCCCTGTTTTGGATTTAATTGAGGCAGGTGTTAATGTAGCTATAGGAACAGATGGTGTTTCCAGCAATAACAATCTTGATATGATAGAAGAGGCAAGGCTGGCTTCATATATGCAGAAAGTATCCACCTCTGATCCGACAGCAGTGGATATATGGAATCTGCTTAAAATGCTGACTGAAAATGGTGCCAGCGGACTTAATTTAAAAAATCTTGGGCAGCTAAAAGAGGGTAGTGCAGCCGACTTAATATTGGTTGATATAAAGAAAGACTCAGTTTCTTACCCCCACCACAATAATCTTTCTAATTTATTTTATGCTTCACACGGAAATTTAGTTGACACTGTAATTGTAGATGGTGAGATTTTAATGGAGAACAGGATAATAAAGACACTGGATATAGAAAGGATATATCATGAAGTAGAAAAAAGATCAGTTCGTATTGCAGACAAATTTACTTACTAAAAATTCTTTGTTTTAAGAAGGGGGAAAATCATGGCTAAATCTATTCGATTTTTTATATCAGCGGCCATTTTGATTTTTATATTAATATTCATAGTTCTTTCAACAGGATCCAGTATTTTTACTGACTGGCTCTGGTTTAAAGAACTTAATTTTGAAAAAACTTTTATGATAATGTTCTTGTCTAATTTCATTCTGCGTATAGTTATTGGGGCTGTATTTGCTTCTGTAATATATTTGAATTTGCATTTCACAAAAAAACCTATTATAGATTTTATCAATATAAAAACAGATAATCGAGTCGAAACTTTATTTGGAGAAGAGAGAAGTAAGATTTTTGACTGGTTAAATAAAAAAAGACTTAATATAATATACCTTTTAATCAGTTTGGTTTTTGGATTTTTGTTCAGTTCTATCAGCAGTGAAAGCTGGAAGATGGTTCTTAAATTTTTAAATAGAACTTCATTTCAAATTATGGACCCGATTTTTTCTAAGGATATAGGTTTTTATGTTTTCACACTTCCATTTTTACGTTTTGTAAGAGAAATGGGTATGGTACTTGTAATATTATCTCTAATCTTTACCGGGTTTATATATCTTATTTTTACCGGTGTACATTCGTTTAATGATTTATCGGTAAAATTAAGCAGACGTGGCAAAAAACATCTTTCTATACTGGTTTTTATATTCTTGCTTTTTAAAGCCTGGGATTACAGACTTAAGATGTATGATATATTATTTTCCCCACGTGGAGTTGTTTTTGGAGCCGGTTACACAGATGTAAATGCAAATCTACTGGCATATAGAATCTTATTTATTACAGTGCTCTTTGTAGCAGCAGCTGTACTATTTAGTCTTATTAAAAACAATTATAAATTTGTTATCTGGGGAATAGGAGCCTGGATTATTGTATCTATTGTCTTCACCGGTCTCTATCCTGGATTTATACAGCAGTTTAGAGTTGAACCAAATGAGATTACTCTGGAGAGTGAATATATAAAACATAATATTGATATGACACTGGCTGCCTATGGACTTGATAATGTGGAAGAAAAGAATTATGAAATTAAAAATGATCTAACATATGATAAATTAATGGAAAGGCCAGAAACTGTCAATAATATCCGCCTGTGGGATAACAGACCACTTCTTTCTACCTACAGTCAGTTACAGGAATTGAGACAGTATTATAAATTTATTAATATCGATATTGATAGATATCAGATAAATGGCGAATACAGACAGGTAATGCTTGCAGCTAGAGAAATGGATCAGAATTTACTATCTCCACAGGCCCAGACATGGGTAAATAAGACTTTAAAATATACGCACGGATTTGGAGTTGCTATGAGCCCGGTAAACCAGGTAACACCAGAAGGTCTGCCCGAGTTTTATATTAAAGATATTCCTCCAAAAATTGATGCTGATATTGAATTAAATAACAGTGCAGTTTATTATGGCGAAAAAACAGATAATTATGTAATTGCCAATACTGAGTCAACAGAATTCCATTATCCAATGGGATCCGAGAATGTTTATATTAACTATGATGGTAGTGGTGGTGTAGAGATAAATAACTTTTTGCGCAAAGCTATTTATGCACTGCGCATGGGAAATATGAATTTAATTCTTTCCAGTGATATAAATAATGACAGCCGTATTATGTATCACAGAAATATTAAAGAAAGAGTTCAAAAAGCAGCACCATTTTTAAAATATGATAGTGATCCCTATCTTGTTATTGATGAAGGGCGCCTATTCTGGATTTATGATGCCTATACAACAACTGATTCATATCCTTATTCACAGCCATATAACAGAGGTGACAACTATATTAGAAACTCTGTTAAAGTTGTTATAGATGCTTATAATGGAGATATGGATTTTTATGTGATCGATGAAAAAGATCCATTAGCAAAAACATATATGAAGATATTTGATGATCTCTTTACCTCTGGTGAGGAAATGTCAGATTCACTTAGAAAACATCTCCGCTATCCTAAGGATCTCTATAAAATTCAAACAGAATTATATGGGACTTATCATATGGAAGACCCGGTTGTTTTTTACAATAAAGAAGACATGTGGAATATACCTGAGGAAACATATTCCAACACCGCAATAAAGGTGGAACCATATTATATTATAAATAATCTTCCTGGTGAAGAAGATTCCGAGTTTATATTAATGTCTCCATTTACACCTGCAAATAAAAACAATATGGTGTCCTGGATGGCAGCCCGTTCTGACGGAGATAGATATGGTGACCTTCTGGTTTATAAATTTCCAAAAGATAATCTGGTATATGGTCCTACACAGATAGAATCCAGAATAGATCAGGAATCTGGAATATCACAGCTGCTTACCTTATGGAGTCAGAGAGGTTCTCAAGTTATTAGAGGAAATCTTCTTGTTATCCCGATAGATAATAATATAATGTATGTAGAGCCAATATATCTTCAGGCAGAAACCAGCCAGCTTCCAGAATTAAAAAGAGTTGTAGTTGCATATGAGAATGAAATTGTTATGAGAGAGAATCTGGGGGCTGCATTTAAGGCTTTATTTGATGATGAAGAACCCAAAATAGTTGGTCCTGGAGAAGAACCTTTAGAAGAAACTGAATTAGAGGATGATACTTCTGCTATTTTGAGTGATGTTGATTCACTGACTTCAGAAGCCAATAGATTGTTTGATGAAGCCGAAAGTGCGCTTAAAGAAGGAGATTTTGCCAGGTATGGTGAGTTAATTGAAGAACTGGGAGAAATATTAAATAAATTAACTGAGACAGGAGAGTAATATTACATTATGGAAAACTTTGAATTTGAAAAAATTAAAAATAAATATAATATACATCATCTTTCAACCAATAAATTCAAAACAAATCTAATTCAAATATATTTCATGCTGCCTCTGAATTCATGGTCAGAGGCGGCCATGAATTCATTAATACCTGCTGTATTAAAAAGAGGATCTAAGAAATTTCCTACAAGCAGAATAATAAAATCAGAACTGGAAAATCTTTATGGTGCTGGTATATCTTTTTCTGTACTTAAAAGAGGAGAAAATCAGGTGCTGAGATTTTCACTGGAAACTGTTAACGAAAAATATCTGGATGAAGATATAAATTTGAGTAAAAAAAGCTTTGAACTTTTGAGTGATTTAATTTTTAACCCTTTACTTAAAGATGAAAAATTTGTTGAGGAATATTACCTGCAGGAAAAGAAGAATTTGATAGAAAATATAAATGGTTTAATTAACGATAAATACAGTTATGCAGCAGAAAAGTGTTTTCAGAACATGTGTAAGAATGAAAAATACGGTATATATAAATTAGGAGATGTCAAATCTCTTAGAAAAAACAGCAGAGAAAAACTCTATGACCACTACAAAAAAATAAAAAATGATGCAAAAAGCAGTATTTTTATGGTAGGGGATTTCAAAGGATCATTTATCAGCAGTATTTTTAATGAAATTAAATTACCTTCCCAGAATGATATTATAGATGATTTTACAGATACTGATTTTCCTGAAAGAGAAGTACAGTATATTACAGAGGAAATGTCAGTAAATCAGGCTAAGCTTGCAGCAGGTTTTAGAACTGGAATTACAAGGAATATGGGAAACTATTACTCTCTGTTAGTTTTCAACAGTCTTTTAGGTGGATTTTCTCAGTCAAAATTATTTCAGGAGGTTAGAGAAAAACGATCACTTGCTTATTACATAAATTCTTCTATAGAGTCAACAAAGGGACTGATGATGGTAAGCTGTGGAATAAATAATGAAAATTACTCAGAAGTTTTAGAATTAATTGAAGAACAAATATCAGCTCTTGCAGCTGGAGATTTTACTGACAGAGAATTTGTCTGGGCTAAAAAGAGTTTAATCAACAGATTGAAACAGGATCTGGACAGCAGTAAATCACTGGCAGCACACTATTTGTTAAGTTTAATCAATAATAAAAGTGAATCAATTATTTCAACAATCGATAACATCAAAGATGTTGATAGAAATGATATTCGAGAAATAGCAGAGAAAATAAAACTTGATACAGTATATTTTTTAAGAAGTGAGGAATGATCAGTTTGGAAAAAGTATATGATAAAAAAATGAATGAAATTTTAATTAAAGAAAAATTAAATAATGGTCTTCATATGTATATATTTAATAAAAAAGGTTTCAAAAAGCAGTATGCAGTTATTTCTGTTGATTATGGTTCTAACGATACTGAATTTATTGATGTAGAAACTGGAGAAAAAGTTAGCAGTCCGAAAGGAATAGCACATTTTTTAGAACATCAGCTTTTTGAGGATAAAGAAAGCAGTATTTTTGATAAATTTGCTGATTTAGGTGCTTCTGCTAATGCTTATACCAGTTTTAACAGCACTAATTATCTTTTTTCCAGTACGGAAAATTTCAATGAATCTTTAATGAATTTGCTGGATTTTGTTCAGACACCTTATTTTACTGAAAAAAGTGTAAACAAGGAAAAAGGTATTATAATGCAAGAAATAAAAATGTACCAGGATGATCCTTACTGGCGTTCATTATTTAATATGCTTTCTGGCCTTTACAATAATCATCCAGTTAAAAATGACATCGCAGGAACTGTCGAGAGTGTTAACAGCATTTCTCCAGAAGATCTTTATCTCTGCCATAAAAATTTCTATCAGCCGGCCAATATGGACCTTATTTTAATAGGTGATATTGACGAAAAGAAAATAATAGATCTGGTTAGAGAAAATCAGCTGAATAAATCTTTTTCAGAATTGAAAACTCCAGTAAAAATTATTCCTGAAGAAAGTAAAACTATTAACAAAAAACATATTGAAGTAGAGATGAATATTTCGCGTCCACTTGTACAGATTGCGTTTAAAGATATAGAAAATCCTACCACCCCAAAAGAAATTATAAAAAAAGAATATGCTGTAAATATACTGCTTGATATATTATTTGCCCGAAGTAGTTTGAGATATAACAAATTTTATGAGCAGGGTATAATAGACAGCAGTTTTTCGAGCACATATATTAGAAAAGAAGATTATGGATATATACATTTACATGGTGAAAGCAGAAAAGCAGATAAAATGATTACAGGTATTGCTGATTCCTTAAAAAAAATAGAAAAAAAAGAAATAGACGAGGGATTTTCGCGAATCAAAAAAAGGTATCTGGGCGGTTATATTAAGATGTTTAATAATTTTGGCAGTCTTGCTTCTGAATTCATAAATTATAGAAGACTCGGTATTGACATATTTTCTTTAATGGAAATTATCGATGAAATTAAGATCGAAGAATTATATAATTATGCAGATTCTCTTTTTGATGAAAACCTTATGGTAGAATCAATAGTAAAAAACAAACAGGATTGATTATATGTATTTTAAATTTTATAATTTTGTTTTCTATATTACTATGGCTGCATATGCGTATTTTAATATTTATTTTAGAGATTTAGGATTATCTTCTTTTCAGATAGGAATAGTAAATGCTGTTCCAAGAGGTCTTTCACTTGTGATTCTTCCCTTTTGGGGTTTAATTACTGATTATCTACAGCAGAACAAAAAAGTTCTTTTTATAGCTCTAAGTGGTACTTTAGCAGTGATTATAATTTTTCCAGCTGCAGTAACATTTTGGAGCCTTATAATTATGATGTTTTTATTTGCCGTTTTTCAGAATCCAATTCAGCCTCTATCTGACAGTCTTTTACTCGATTATCTGGGAGAAAATGCCGGTCAGTATGGGAAATTCAGATTATGGGGTTCAATTGGATATATGCTTACTGTATCACTTATTGGATATTATTTAGAACAAACTGCAAGCAAAAATCTTTTTACTGTATATGCAGTTTTTATATTTTTAAGTATTCTTCTGCTTAAAGGACTGCCGGAAAGCAGGAGAGATATTAAAATATTTAATCTGGGCGATTTTACAAAAATATTTAAGAACAAAAAACTCTTTCAATTTCTTCTTTTTGTATTTATTCTGCAGACAACAATGAATGCTAATTATGTTTATTTTCCATTATACATAGTTGATCATGGTGGAGGAGAATTTTTACTTGGCCTGGCCATGACACTATCATCCGGAAGTGAGATTTTTGCTTTTTTTGCTTCAGAAAAAATAATAGATAAATTAAAGATGGACAGGATTGTTTTTATTATTAGTTTATCTTTTACCCTCCGCTGGATTTTACTTTTTTTATTTCCTGTAAAAGCAATTATTTTGACTTCTCAGCTTCTGCACAGTTTAACATTTGGTTTGTTTTATGCTGTGGGTGTAAATTATGTGAGCAAAATAAGTGGAGAAAAATTTAGAGCAACAGGACAGAATATTTTCTCTGCTGTATATCTCGGTATAAGTTCAATTTCGGGCAGTTTAATTGGTGGTAAGTTATATGAAATATTTGGTGGTGAACTGATGTATTTAATCTGGAGTTTGACCACAGCTTCAGCTGGTATTTTTTATATTTTCACTCTATCTAATAACAGGAAAAAATTAAGGGAAGATTATAGATGATAAAAAAAGATAAAATAAAGACTTTTGCTAAAATTGCTGGTTTTGATATATGTAGAATAACAGATGAAATTGAATTTGAAGCTGAAAAAATTATACTTAAAAAAAGAAAAAGTTCCGGATACTGGCCTTCACCATTATTTAATAAAAATATTGAAGAAGTTTGTAATATTAAAAAAATATTTTCTCAAGCTAAAACTGCCATTGTACTTGCAGTTTCGTATAATCAAAAATCAAATAATAATTTTTATTTATCTAAATATATAGGAGAAGTTGATTACCACAAATATATAAACATGATGATGGATAATTTAATTGATATGCTAAAAGATGAAGTTGGGGAATCTTTTCAATATAAAAAATATGTTGATACAGCACCTTTTATGGAAAGAGTTATTGCTAGAAATGCCGGTATAGGATTCACCGGCAAAAATTCTTTTATAATCAATCCACACTATGGTTCTTTTATATTTTTAGCCGAGATACTGGTTGATTTTAAAATATCAGCTGATAAAAAACTAAATTTAGACTGTGGAGACTGCAGAAAGTGTATAGACAGCTGTCCTGTAGGAGCAATAAAAGAACCTTATTTGACTGATTTTAATAAATGTATAAGTTATCTGACTCAAAAGAGAGGTATACTAACATTAGAAGAAAGAAAAATAATTGGTGAGAATATATGGGGATGTGATATATGTCAGGAGGTCTGTCCCTATAATAAAAATATTGAACAGACTGAACATTCAAAATTAACTCAAAAAAAGGCATATGGAATAAGTTATTTTTTAAATATTGATAGAAAAAAGCCACCTTTAGAATTAAAAAAGATGGCATTATCATGGCGGGGTTTCCGAATTTTGCAGCGTAATGCTATTATTGCTGCTGCTAATTCCCATGATGAAAAATATTTTGATATTATAAGAAATAAATTAAAAGACAATTCACCTGTCATTAGATTTTATTCGCTCTGGGCACTGATGGAAATAAATAAGAATAGAGCTTATGAGATTTTAAGAGAACATCTACTGACCGAAAAAGAAAAAGAGATAAGGGAAGAAATAAAAAAATTATTAGATAATATAAATTAATATATATAATTATATATGAACTATTCTGGAGGGAAGATTATAGATGAAGATAAAAATTTTTGATGAAATTCTGGAATTCAATTCTGCAGTGACAATAGAGGAAATTATAAAACATAGTTCTATTGAGAACAAAAAAAATGTTATGGCGGCAATTGTAGCCAATCAGATATATGATTTAAATGATATAATTGATGATGATACAGAGATAAAACCTGTTTTTATAGATTCTGAATTGGGAAATAGGATTTACAGAAGGAGTTTATTTCTGGTGCTGGCAAAAGCAGTATATGATATATTTCCAGACTCAATTTTAAATATAGAAATATCGCTGAGTAATGGAATATACTGTGAATTAAAGAAAGATAAAAAATTGAGCAAAAAAGATATACTTGACATAAAAAATAAAATGAAAGAAATTATTGAAGCAGATTTGAAGATAACCAGAAAAGAAGTTTCTAAAGAAAATGCTTTAGAAATATATACAGAACAAAATTGTAATTTTAGAAAAGAGCTTATAGAGAATCAGGATAAAGAATTGTATAAAATATATGAATTAGATGGATATTATGATTATTTTTATTACAATATGGTTCCTTCAACTGCTTATTTAAATGAGTTTGATCTGCATCTCCGCATACCTGGATTTATATTGCTGTTTCCTAAGTTTTATGAAGAAAAAGTTTTGCCATCTTTTAAAGAACAGCCTAAACTGGCTAAAGTTTATTTAGAATATGAAAAACTTGGAGAAATTCTAAATATAAATAATGTTGCTGATCTAAATAAAGTTATTAAAAATAAAGAATATGATGAGCTGATAAGAATTGCAGAGGGATTACATGAAAAAAATATTGCTAAAATCGCTGACCAGATAAAGGAAGGAATGCCGAGGAATAAGATTATTTTGATAGCAGGGCCATCTTCATCGGGTAAAACTACTTTTACACACAGACTTTCAACACAGCTGAGAATTAATGGTTTAAGACCGGTACAGATTTCGGTAGATGATTATTTTGTCAATAGAGATGAAACTCCTCTTCACGAAGATGGAAGTTACAATTTCGAATCTATTAATGCTATTGATCTTGATTTATTTAACAATCATTTATTGAGGCTTATACAGGGCCAGGAAATCGAACTGCCTGTATTTAATTTTCAGGAAGGTATAAGGGAAAAGAGTGGCAAGTTTTTAAGTTTAAATGAAGATCAGCCAATACTGATAGAGGGTATACACGGCCTCAATGATAAAATGACTGAAGTTATTCCACAGGATTTAAAATTCAAAATTTATGTAAGTGCACTAACACAGCTTAATATAGATTGTCATAATAGAATACCAACTACAGATACTCGTTTGATAAGAAGAATTGTAAGAGATAATCAGTATAGAGGTCAGTCTGCTTCTGGAACATTAGATTTATGGGGATCAGTGAGAAGGGGAGAAGAAGAGAACATCTTTCCATTTCAGGAAAATGCGGATGTAATGTTTAATTCAGCATTAATATATGAGCTTTCAGTATTAAAAAATTATATAGAGCCACTGCTGAAACAAATTGATAGAACAGATAAAAATTATTTTCAGGCACAGCGGCTCTTAGAATTATTGAGTAATTTCAGAGCTATTCCAGATAATGAAATACCTCTTACATCTATATTACGAGAGTTTATTGGCGGAAGTGTGTTCAGATAAAATAGTGTCCAGATGCTTTTTTATATCTATCCAGCTGTCCGCCCTATAGATTAAGTTATTTGTTTTTATATCTTTATTATGATATTTGCTGACCAGGATAACAGGGATATTTTTTTTAGAAATTGCCAGAGCATTAAATTTATTATCTTCGATAAACAATTTTAGATTCAGTTTTTCAGCAAGGGGTGCTTTGTTATCTTCATGATATAAACTGTCATAAGGTATATCGTATTTTTTTAGCCAGTTTTTGGTCAATTTGTTATACCTGCTGTGGCGGGCTGTAATCAGTATTAATTCAAAACCTTTCTTTTTTAATGTTTCTAATGTTTCCCTAGCACCTTCTGCTGCTGGAACCTGTCTATATATGTTTTCCAGTTCTTTTTCTAAAAATAACTTTAATTCTTCATCATTTAAACCAAAAGCTTCAGCAAGATTATAAGTGTGTTTGCGAAGATTTATATTTCTATCAAAAAAATCAATCATTTTCTGCTGCCAGATACTGTTATTTTCGGAACCTTCTTCTGTCAGTACACCATCTATATCTATACCAAGTTTGTTATACATATTTTGCCTCCTGTATGTTATTATCTACTTGTTTTTATTTTAGATAATATGTTATCATCTTTTTAACAATAAGTCCAACAATAAGGGGGAATACTAAAATTGGAGAAAAAAACAGAAGAAATAATAAAGCTTCTTTCACTTAATTATCCAAATCCAACAACAGCATTAAAATTTTCCACACCTTTTGAACTTCTTGTTGCTACTATATTATCAGCTCAGACAACAGATGTTCAAGTAAATAAGGTTACAGAAGAATTATTTAAAACCAATTCTAGACCTGAAGACTTTGCAGAGATGGAGCCAAAAGAACTGCAAAAAAAGATAAAAAGTATAGGACTATTTAGAAATAAAGCCAAATTTATTGTAAAGACCAGCAAAATGATTTTAGAAAATTATGATGGTCATGTTCCTGAAGAAAGAAAGGAACTGATAAAACTATCAGGTGTGGGCAGAAAAACAGCAAATGTTGTTCTGGCTAATGCTTTTGATAAACCGGCTTTTCCAGTTGATACCCATGTGTTCAGAGTGTCAGAAAGGCTGGGGCTGGCCGATGGAATAAATGTAGAAAAAACTGAAAAGGAATTAACCCAGAATATAGATAAAAAATACTGGATTGATCTACATCATTGGCTGATCAATCACGGACGTGCCGTTTGTAAGGCTCAAAACCCAGACTGTGAAAACTGTTTTTTGAGTCATTTATGTAAATATTATAAAAATAAGAAAGGGGAATAATTATGCAGGAATACAGTGTTAAGAAAGTATTTTTAGGAAGACTTCAAAAAGGTGATGACCTTCTTAAAAAAATGACTGAAGTTGTTAAAGAAAAAAATATCGA
This sequence comes from Bacillota bacterium, assembly GCA_051747745.1. GTDB lineage: Bacteria > Bacillota > Halanaerobiia > Halanaerobiales > Halanaerobiaceae > QPJE01. Next base: position 14,934 of record JBNJGL010000028.1, read on the forward strand.
AACAGGGTTTATTAATGTTATAGGAGCCGCCACTAAAGCCGTTTTTGGCTATTATGATATGCAGAAGGAAGAATATGAGTTCATTACCAGAGAAGGAGAATTTGAGATACTTAATGTTAGTGGTAATGTTTCACTGAAAGATGGAGAACCGATGGTACATGCCCATATATTATTTGCTGATAATGAAGGGAATACTTTTGGAGGACATCTTGCAGAAGGTACTAAAGTTTTTGCTGCAGAGTTATATATTCAGGAACTTGAAGGAAAAGCTCCTGTAAGAAAATTTGATAAAGAAACAGGATTGACACTCTGGTAATTATATCTCTGGAAAGGGGAAAAAATGAAAAAAATATTTGTCTTAGATACAAATGTACTTTTAAATAATCCACGCGCATTATTTTCCTTTGAAGATAATGATGTCATTATACCACTGGCTGTAGTTGAAGAAATAGATAATTTAAAAAGTAATAATTCTGTTCTCGGTTATAATGCCAGAGAAACTTCGCGACTTCTGGAAGAAATACGTGCAGAGGGAAGACTTGATAAAGGTGTTAAATTAGAAGAAGGTGGAATTTTACGCATAGTAATTAATGGAGAAGATTTGCGGCTTCCAAAAGGATTAAGTGCCGGCAAGATGGACAACCGGATTATTTCCACCGCTATGCATATACAGGATGATAATCCTGATGTGAAGGTAGTATTGATTTCTGATGATATAAATCTGAGATTAATAGCAGATGCGTTTGGACTAACAGCTGAAGAACACAGTTCAACAAAACTTTCAGATGAACAAATTTATGCTGGTTTCAAAGAGTTCGAAGTACTTTCTTCAGTAATAGATAAATTTTATTCTGAAGGAGAAATCAGTCCAGAAGATTTACATTTAGATGAAGAACTGGATTTGCATCCAAATGAATTTATACAGCTTACAGCATCAGATCAGAATAAGAAAACCGCTCTTTCCTGTTTTGATGGGTCTAAATTAAAAAAATTAAAATATAACAGCAGTTCACCAGCTAAGATTACTGCCAGGAATAGAGAACAGCAGCTGGCAGTAGAGCTTTTATTAAATGATGACATAAAACTGGTGACATTGTCGGGGAAGGCAGGAACCGGTAAAACACTGCTGGCTGTAGCTGCTGGCTTAAGTAAAGTGGTTGATGAACATAAATACAGCAAACTACTTGTAGCACGTCCAATCATGCCAATGGGGAAAGATCTGGGGTATCTGCCTGGGGAGAAAGAAGAAAAGTTATCTCCCTGGATGCAGCCCATATTTGATAATTTAGATTTTATAGTACACAGAAATAAGAGTGATAAATATGCATACCAAAAACTTTTAAATTCCGGTTTGATTCAGATAGAAGCACTAACCTATATTAGAGGAAGATCTGTTCCTGATCAGTTTTTAATAGTTGATGAGGCCCAGAATCTATCTCTGCATGAGGTTAAAACAATAGTGACAAGAGCTGGAGAAAATACAAAAATAGTATTTACTGGAGATCCATTTCAGATCGATAATCCATATTTAAATTTTCATAAAAATGGTTTAAATCATCTTGCCCATAAATTTCATAAAGAAAAAATTGCAGGACATGTTATGTTAAAACAGGGTGAAAGATCTGAACTTGCTAGAATTGCCAGTGAACTGCTGTAATGCAGGAGACAAATTATGAATAAAAAAATTAGAATAGTTATTATATCAGCTTTGCTTTTTGGTCTTTTGTTTGCACTTGGGGATTTTTATATTTATAATTACCAGAAGCCTGATACTAATACTGGTATTATAATTGCAAATGATAATCTGTCTAAAATTGCCCTTTCTGATGCAAAAAGAAAATTTTATAATGGAGAATACTCTGCAGCTGAAGATATATATATAGATCTTATTTCTAAAAAACCATATGAAGTAAAATACCGAAGAGATTTATCTGCTGTCTATGCAGATTTAGGTGAGATAAAAAAAGAAAATCTATCTCTCCTAAAAACTGCGATTTTGAGTGGTGAAAGCCGTGATTTTCTTGATCTGGCAGTAAATTATTATCAGATAGGAAAACCTGATGCAGCTATCTTTTTACTGGAAAATAAGGTGGTTGATAAAGAACTTGACCTGGAAGAATTTTTGTTTAAAAAATATTTTCTGCTGACTGCTTTAAATATTGAAAAAGAAATTACAGATAAAGCTGAGATCTATCTTATAAAAACGGAGGAGTATTCTTTTAATGACAGCAGAGTTTTTATGCTTAAATCAGCATTAAATGAGCTAAAAAGCAATTATTATGCTGCTTATCAGAATCTTTACAAAGCATATGAAAATGATAAAAGTAAAACATTTCTCTTTAAGGATATGGCATTAATGCTGGAAAAAGCTGATGAAGAAATTAAAGCTTATAATCACTGGCAGAGAACTCTTTCTTATGGATGGTTTAGGGGGCTGGCCCTGGAAAGGATAAATTATTATCAGGATAAATATCCTTCTTTACAGCCAGAAGAGAAAAAAGAAACACCGGAAAAGATTAATCCTTTTAACTTAAAGGCAGACTGGACTGAACTTAGTAAATTTCCTTATGAAGATGAAGAAAAATTGACAAATATAAAAGTCGGCCTGCAGGAAAATAATAAAAGTTTAGTTTTTCAATCTTATTCTAATTTTAGAATAATTAAGAACAGTGAAGTTCTTTTCAATGGAGAAAAAATGAAAAACTATATTTTAAAAGCTGAGTCGGGAAATCTTTATATAGAATATAGAACTGGTAGAACAGAACTGGGAGAGTTGGAAGATAATTACGAAATATCAAATAAAGAATCTTCTTCATTTTATATATTCAACTTAAATTATGGACAGGGGTATTTCTGGCAGGGAAGAGAAAACCGTCAGTATAGAGGTGGTCTTCTTATCAAAGGGGAGGGCACGCAATTTACTGTTATAAACAAAGTAGATTTAACATCATATTTAATATCTGTAGTACCTTCTGAAATTTATGCTTCCTGGCCTGATGAGGCTCTTAAAGCACAGACTATTGCAGCCAGAAGTTATACACTTTCCAATTTAGGAAGACATAAGGATGAAGGTTATGATCTATGTTCATCAGTTCACTGTGCAGCATATAATGGTGTAAAAAGTGAACATCCCAATACAACAGAGGCAGTGCTGTCCACGCGTGGAGAAACTGCTTATTATAAAGATAATATAATAGAAGCTGTTTTTAGCAGCAATAGCGGTGGTTTTACTGAAAGAAGTGATGAAATATGGCAGAGCGATCTTCCTTATCTCAGAGGATCAAATCAGATGATAGATAAAAGTTACCGTTTTCCTCTTTCTCCATATGAGTTAAAAAAATGGATAGTCACTGAACCTGAATCATATTCTAAAAAATATGGCAGCAGCAATAGATACAGATGGCAGCTGAGTATTGGTAAAGAAGTACTGGAGTACAGAAGTGAGTTAAATGATATTAAAAAGATAGTTGTTCTGGATAGAGCATTAGGTGGAACTGTTACCAGACTAAAAATAATAGGTGAATCTGAAGAGAAAATTTATTCCGGCTATCAGATAAGAAGAGTATTTGCCGGTCTTAGAAGCAGTAGAATTATTCTGGAACCCATATATTCCAATTTAGGAGAATTTTTGAGTGTCAATATATATGGCGCTGGCTGGGGACACAATTTAGGTTTTGATCAGTCTGCAGCAGCCGGGATGGCAGCAGAAGGATGGAATTATCGGGAAATAATAGATCACTTTTACCCAGAAACTGATATAAGAAAATATTCGGAAAGTGAATAAAAACACTTGAAATTTATTTTTAAATAATGTATAATTTAAACAAAGAAAATAATATCTTCAGGGTTTGGTGAGGTGGAAACCAATTCCAGACCGGTGGTGATAGTCCACGAGCATATGCTGAACTGGTGAAAATCCAGTACCGACGGTAAAGTCCGGATGAGAGAAGATGATTTAAGAAATTGCCCTGGGATTAAACCAGGGTTTGTTTTTTTCCCGGAAGATAAAAATAACAAAAAGGGGTATTAAACATGGATACAAAAAAAATAACAAATATTGCTGTATTATCAGCATTTTCACTTGTGATGATGCTGACAGTAAGATTTCCACTTTTTCTACCATTTCTAATTTATGAACCAGGAGATATACCAATATTAATTATTGCTTTTCTTTATGGACCACTACATGCACTTGGAGCAACTTTTCTACTTTCAGTTTTGATGGCCGTATTTACAGGTCTGGGAGGCCCATTTGGAGCATTTATGCATTTTCTAGCCACTGGTGTTTTTGTGGGGGTAGCAGGTTATATATACCACACTAACCACACCAGAAAAGGTGCTGTTATTGGACTTATCCTGGGATCTATAAGTATGACTGCTGTTATGGCAGGAGCCAATATACTATTAAATCCTATCTTTTATGGTATTCCCAGAGAACAGGTAATAAATATGATGCTGCCTGGAATTCTTCCTTTTAATTTAACAAAAGCTTTTCTTAATTCAGGTATAACTATATTTGTATATAAACGGCTGGCAAATTTTTTAAGAGAAAAAGGTTTAATTTCAGCATTGGAAAGTAATTAATATTTATACAAATTCATATTTTAAGCAGGAGTTCCCCCAAAACTTATTTTTGAGCTGCAAAAAAGGGGGGGCTTTAGTCATCAACGAAATTTTTAGATTTATCTAAAACTCAATTAGGGTGCGAAATAGGGCACACTAATCAATGAGTCCTCCTGACTCGTGATTAGCTCACTCCATCCTGTAGTTCGACCCTATTTCTTCCTTTATTTCGTTAAGATTCATTGACTAAAAATTTCAATATTCCTGCATCTCCCCTTTTTGCAGCAGTGTATAAAAAAAGGGGAAAGTTCAGTATTTTAAGTGTTTGACAATAAACCTCTCCTGAGATAAAATTCTATTGAAGGGAGAGGTTTTTTTGTATATTTCATTTTTAGGAACAGGTACTTCACATGGAATACCTGTCATTGGTTGCAGCTGTAAAACATGCAGTTCACAGAACCCAAAAAACAAGAGAAATAGAACATCAATTCATATAAAAACAGATAATACAAATTTACTTATAGATACACCACCGGAAATGCGTCTGGAATTGATAAATAATAATATTAAACAGGTTGATGCAGTTCTGCTCACTCATTCCCATGCTGATCATATTATGGGATTTGATGATATAAGAGCACTAAATTGGCAGTTAGGACATGAAATGCCTGTTTACTCAGACAAAAAAACATTAGAGAGTCTGAAAAGAATATTTCCATATATATTTTCTAAAAAAAATCATGGTGGTGGAATACCACAGGTTAAACTTATTGAAATAAAAGATAAATTTAAAATTGGTGGAGAAGAGATTATTCCTCTCCCCATATATCACGGCAAAAATTTAATTTTAGGGTACAGAATTAAAAATTTTGCTTATATGACTGACTGCAGCGGTATTCCGGAAAAAACAAAAAAACTGCTGGATGGAGTAGAATATTTAGCTCTAGACTCACTAAGATATTCAGAACATCCGACACATTTTTCTGTTGATGAGGCTGTTGAGGTAATAAATGAATTGAATGTAAAAAAGGGTTATCTAACTCATATTTCTCATCAGTTAGAACATGAAGAACTAAAAAATTATTTACCTGAAAATGTAGAACCAGCATATGATGGGTTAGTTATCAAAGTTTGAGTAGATTAACAATTTTTAAAGTTTAAATAAAATATATTTTTAGAAGTTAAATTTTGAAAAACTATCGTTTTTGCGAACAAAATACTTTAAATCGAACTAAATTTATTTATAATTATGTGAGGCTGATAATATTGAATGTTGTATTAGTAGAACCTGAGATACCTCAAAATACTGGAAATATTGCTCGAACCTGTGCTGTTACAGGTGCTGGACTGCATTTGATTCGTCCTCTTGGCTTTTCTACCTCGGACAAATATTTGAAGAGAGCCGGGCTGGATTACTGGGACAAACTTGATATAACATATTATGATAGTTTAGAAGATTTTTTCGAAAAAAATATCGGAGGACGTTTTTTCTTTGTTACTACCAAAGCTCCAAAATCTTATCATGAATTTAATTATTCTAAGGAAGATTTTTTCCTTTTTGGTAAAGAAACAGCCGGTCTTGATGACAGACTTCTCAAAGAAAATTTAAATAGATGTATTCGAATTCCTATGAAACCAAATCTTCGTTCACTAAATTTAGCTAATTCTGTTTCTATTATTGTATATGAAGCATTAAGACAGAATAATTTTTCTGGTTTAGAAAAAAGTGGTCTTTTTAAAAAGGATTTTTAAAAATTATATAGAATTATATAAAGTAGAGAATTGTAGGAAAGGAGGGAAGAGATGGGAGGAAGAAGACTTAAAAATTCTTTTTTGATTTTGTTAATATTTTTATTTATTTTTTCAATATCTGCATCTGCATTAAAATTAGAAATTAACAGCAGAGGTACAGATGTCAGAGAAGTTCAAACTATGCTGCAGCAGCTCGGATATGATCTAACTCCTGATGGTATATATGGTCAAAACACCAAAAATTTTGTGGAAGATTTTCAGAAAAAACAAAGTGTTACAGTTGATGGTGTTGTTGGAAACAGAACATATCAACTTTTAAAAGAGCAAACCAGTACAAAAATTTATATTGTTAAAAAAGGAGATACCCTTTCCGAAATTGCAGATAAGTTTGATATTACTATTTCTGAAATTAAAAATATAAATGGTTTACAATCAAATATAATTAAAGCAGGACAGAAATTGAGTATTAAAAATAATTATAATAAAGATAATAAACCAGTAGATTCTGAAGAAAAAGAAGAAAACATTCTTATTGTACATGAAGTAAAATCTGGTGATACACTTTCAGAAATAGCAGATAAATATAATACTTCTATCATGGCGCTTAGAGATAAAAATAATTTAAATACTGATTTTTTAAATATCGGCCAAAAAATTATTATTAGAAACAATAAAATTGATTCTGATAACAGCAGTCAAAACGATAAATCATCAGAAGATGGTGTTCTTTATGAAGTGAGAAAAGGAGATACATTATCTGAAATAGCTAATAGATTTAATATTACTGTCTCTGAATTAAAAAGAGAAAATAACATTAAATCTAATTTTATAAAAGTCGGACAAAAACTTATCATTGATAATAATGGGATTGGGAGCTCAAAACTGGACGAAAATACTGTTAATAGTATTGTACATAAGGTTAAAAAAGGTGAAGCTCTTACCATTATAGCTCGAAAATATGGAACAGATGTGGATACGATTAGACATGCTAATAATCTGCACGGTGATCGTATTTATGCCGGGCAGGAACTTGTAATCAGAAATTTTGGTTCTGAAGGGCCATTAAAGTTAACAAAAGGTGCTTTTATATGGCCTGTAATGGGGAGGATTTCTTCTAATTTCGGCTGGCGAAATCATCCGATTAAAAACAGCCGTGAATTTCACAATGGTCTTGATATTGCTGTACCAACTGGAACAGCTGTTAAGGCAGCAGCCTCAGGTACAGTTAAGAAGAGCAGCTGGATGACAGGTTTTGGAAGAACTATTATTATTGATCATGGTAATAATGTTGAGACTCTATATGCTCATAATTCTAGACTGCTTGTTTCTGCTGGAACTGAAGTAAAAACCGGACAAAAAATAGCATTAGCTGGAAGTACAGGTTTAAGTACAGGTTCTCACCTTCATTTTGGTGTATTGTTGAATGGAAAACCTACTAATCCTGCAGATTATCTTCCATAAAATTTATAAAATTATTAATTTAAAAAAGCAGATAATTTTATCTGCTTTTTTATAATTTTTCTCTTGACAAGCAATATAAATAGTGTTATTATATAAAACGTCGCAAGAGAAAAGGGCCATTAGCTCAGTCGGTAGAGCACCTGACTTTTAATCAGGGCGTCGGAGGTTCGATTCCTCCATGGCTCACCATTTCAGCGCGGGGTAGAGCAGTCCGGTAGCTCGTCAGGCTCATAACCTGGAGGTCGTCGGTTCGAATCCGGCCCCCGCAACCATTTTTATATTTAAATTAATTAGTGTCCTATAAGGCACTAATATTTTTATGGTGAGATAGCTCAGTCGGTAGAGCAGTGGATTGAAAATCCACGTGTCGACAGTTCGATTCTGTCTCTCACCACCATTTTTATGAATTTGTAAAGGACAGGTATATACCTGTCCTTTTTTTATGTATTTAATTATAAATTCATCTTTTTGAAATTTTAAAAATCAGGCATTTCATCAATTGCATTTTTCTTTTCTTCTGTGTCAACATGAGTATAAATTTGAGTTGTAGAAAGATTGGCATGACCTAAAAGATCCTGCAGGACTTTAATATCTTTAGTTTGACGGTATAGAGTAGAAGCAAAAGTATGGCGGAGTTTGTGGGGAGTAATTTTTTCAGCCCTGCTTAAGCCTGCTTTTTTTGCATATTTTTTTACAAAAAGCTGGATAGTTCTTGGACTGATTCTTCTACCATGACGGGAGATAAAAACAGCCTGTCTGGCATCACTGTCTTTAATTTTAATTGAATTTCTTTCCCTCATATAACGTCTGATTGCTAAAATTACATCACTATGCAGAGGCACATAACGCTCCTTTTTTCCTTTGCCATAAAATTTGATTGAACCATCTTCAAAATCAATATTGTCAAAGTCTAAATTGACAAGTTCAGAAATCCGAAGTCCAGCATATAAAAAGAGTTTGACTATTGCCAGATCCCGAAGTCTGTTTATACCTCCATGTTCATCAATTGCCTGAATGAATTTCTGAGCTTCTTTAAGTTTCAAATATATAGGTTCCAGCCGAGTATCAGTTTTACTGCTTTCTATAGCTTCAGCCGGATTTTTTTCAACTATCCCATAATGAAGTAGATACTTATAAAAAGAACGGACAGCAAAAAGCTTTCTATTTCTGGTAACAGCTTTATTGTCATTAATAATTACTGCATCAGCCAGAAACTCCGAAATATCAAGTCGATCAACCTCACCAGGTTTAAAATCTTCCTTAAAATCTAATTCTTCAATTAAATATTTATATAATTGATGCAGATCACTGTTATATTCTTTAATTGTCAGGCCAGAATATCCTTTTTCCACATCAAGATATTTTTTAAATTTATTTAATGCCTGTAAAAAATCAAGTTGAGAAATCTTAACCACTTCCTTATATTAATTTCTTTTCTCGTACCGTTTCTCGTACCGGGTACAAAAACCCCCTTTTTGTACCCGGTACCTATGCGTATTTTTGTACCCGGTACCTATGGGGGGTTTTTGTACCCGGTACCTTATATTATTAATTCAATTAAAAATAATAAATTCCTCTATTTTTGGCACTTGACCTTCTCTGACCTTTATATTATAATTGTTATAGATAGTTAATTTAAAAATATATTAAATTGTATGTTTTATGTAAAAGGAGGAATAAAACAATGGATATGGAAAAACTTACACGCAAAGCACAGCAGAGTCTGGTAGAAGCGCAGAATATAGCCAAAGACTATCAGCATCAGGAAATATTTCCTTCCCATTTATTTAAAGCATTATTAAATCAGGATGATGGAATAGTAATTCCACTTCTGCAGCAGGCAGGAGCTGATCTAACAGAATTAAAAGCTGAAAATGAAAAACTGCTGAAAAAATTACCTCAGGTTTACTCAGACCAGGGGGGCCAGGCATATATGTCATCACAGTTAAATGATATTATGCGTGAAGCAAAAAAACAGGCAGATGGTATTGGAGATCAATATATATCAACAGAACATTTTTTGCTGGCAATTTTAAAAGACCAAAAAACTAATTTAGGAAAAATGCTTTATGAGAGGAATATATATTATAACGAATTGAAGCAAATCATTAAAGAATTTCGTGGTGGAAGTAAAATTGATTCACAGCAGGGGGAAGAAGGTTTTAATGTTTTAGAAAAATATACAATAGATATTACAGAGCAGGCCAGAAAAGGCAACTTAGACCCTGTCATTGGACGAGATAATTTAATTAGAAGAGTAATGCAGGTTTTATCACGTCGCCGTAAAAATAATCCGGTATTAATAGGAGAGCCGGGTGTAGGTAAAACTGCTATTGTGGAAGGACTGGCACAGAGAATAATTAATGGTGATGTTCCAGAAAGTCTAAAAAATAAAAAAGTTATTTCTTTAGACATGGGATCACTGGTTGCAGGAACAAAATTCAGAGGAGAATTTGAAGAAAGATTAAAATCAGTTTTAAAGGAAATAAAGAAAGCTGAAGGACAAATTATATTATTTATCGATGAAATGCACACACTGGTTGGAGCAGGTGCTACAGAGGGATCTATGGATGCAGCAAACCTTTTAAAACCTGCTTTAGCTCGAGGTGAACTGCACTGTGTAGGAGCAACTACACTGGTTGAATATAAAAAGCATATAGAAAAAGATGCTGCTTTAGAAAGAAGATTTCAGCCTGTCCAGGTTTCTGAGCCTAATATTGAAGACACCATTTCTATTTTGAGAGGGTTGAAAGAAAAGTATGAAATACATCATGGAATTAGAATTACGGATAATGCAATTGTTGCAGCAGCAAAACTTTCTGATAGATATTTAACTGAAAGATTTTTGCCGGATAAGGCAATTGATTTAATTGATGAGGCAGCTTCTAAAATTAGAATTGAAATTGATTCTATGCCGATGGAGATTGATGAACTGGATCGTAAAGTAAGGCGGCTAGAAACAGAAAGAGAAGCACTTAAAAATGAAAAAACAGAGGAAGCAGAAGAGAGGCTTAAAGAAATCGAAGAAAAGCTGCAGGATTTAAAAGATCAGCGTGATCCACTACGTTTAAAATGGAAAAATGAAAAAGATCAGTTAGCAAAAATACAGGAACTTAAAGAAAAGATTGATCAGGTTGAATATCAAGCGGAAGCTGCTGAAAGAGATGCTAATTACGAAGAAGCAGCTCGTCTGCGCTATGGTGAACTTAATGAGCTGCGAAAAAAATTGGAAGAAATAAGTAGTAAAGTAGAAGAATCACAAAAAAATTCTAATTCACTGGTAAAAGAAGAAGTGACAGAAGAAGATATTGCAGAAATAGTTTCACTGTGGACTGATATTCCACTACAGAAGCTAATGGAAGAAGAAAAGGAAAAATTGATTCATTTAGAAGATGAGCTAGAAAAAAGGGTTGTTGGTCAGCATGATGCTGTTAAAGCAGTCAGTAATGCAATTCGCCGCTCCCGGACGGGTCTTCAGGATACAAATCGACCACTTGCTTCATTTATGTTTATGGGACCAACCGGGGTTGGTAAAACAGAGCTTGCAAAAACTCTGGCAGCTTATTTATTTGATGATGAACGCGCGCTGACCAGAATTGATATGTCGGAATATATGGAGAGACATGCAGTTTCTAAACTGATTGGTTCACCTCCTGGTTATGTAGGCTTTGAGGAGGGGGGACAGCTGACAGAAAAAGTAAGACGAAATCCCTATTCTGTAATTCTTTTTGATGAAATTGAAAAAGCTCATCCGGATGTTTTTAATATTCTTCTGCAGATTCTTGATGATGGTGTTTTAACTGACAGTCAGGGTAAAGAGGTTGATTTTAGAAACACAGTAATTATTATGACTTCAAATGTTGGCTCTCAGTATATTCAGGACTTAGATGATGAAGCTAAAATCAAAGAAGAGATTGATGAAGCTTTAAAAGGGCAGTTTAGACCTGAATTTTTAAATAGAATTGACGAAAAAATTATTTTCCACTCTTTAAGCAGAGAAGATATCTTCAATATTATTGATATTCAAATCTCTTACCTGCAGGAAAATTTATCTGAACAGGATATAGAAATTGAATTGACCAGAGAAGCTAAAGAAGAACTTTTAGAACTGGGATTTGATCCAGCATATGGAGCAAGGCCTTTAAGAAGAGTTATTCAAAATCAGATTAAAGATGAAATGGCTATGCTTTTACTGGAAGAAAAAATTAATGAAGGTGATAAAATCGAAGTTGATTTTAAAGATGGAGAATTTAAATTTAATAAATAGTTTTTGAAATATTAAATTTAAAATTAATATAATTTAATTACTTCTGTAATCAAAAATAGAGCAGGTCTTTTAAAGATCTGCTCTTAATTAATTTACAAAAAAATTAGCAGCTTATTCACTCATATTAACTTCCATAGTAACTTGTGATTTGATAAAATTTAGAATAATAGAGGAATTATATAGATAATATTGAAATATAATAATTAAAGTAGAATCAGATATGATCGCAAATCCAGGAATCTTATCTGAAAATAACACCATTATTTTTATAATTTTTAAATATTAATAATATTTTTTTGGGGGAGGTTAATATTGAGATATAAAAAACTTAAAAAATCTGATGGAAAAAATTACTTAAAACTTCTGAAACAGTTAGACAGTGAGACTTCTTTTATGTTATATGAACCAGATGAAAGAAAAACTACTATAAAAGAAATGAAGCAAAAGATTGAACAAATTAATTCTAGAGGTGGAGTTATTATAGGAGCAGAATTAAATAATGAAATAATAGGATTTATATCAGCAGATCGAGTACCTTTAAAAAGAATAAAACATTCAGTATATATAGTAGCAGGAGTATTGAATAAAGAAATTGGTAAAGGAATCGGAACAGGACTATTTAAAGCTTTAATAGAATGGGCAAAAGAAAATGGGATTTCACGGTTTGAACTGACAGTTATGAAACATAATGAAAGAGCAATAAATCTTTATAAAAAAATAGGCTTTGAGATAGAGGGTATTAAAAAAAATTCATTAATTATAGATGGAGATTATGTAGATGAATATTATATGGGTATGATTTTTTAAAAGTTATTAATATAGCATTTTTACTTTTGCCTGTCAATAAATACATAGTATATGCAGTTGACAGTTAACAATATATCTGCTAAACTTTTATTGAATTAAAAAAATTGAGATGGAGGATGAGAGAATGAATAAGAAGAGTCGAGAAGAGAACAGGGAAGGATTTTTTGGTGATTTTGGCGGTAGTATTGTTCCATCCGAATTGTCAGATGTTTTACAAGAATTAAAAAAAGACTTTTATGAAATTAAAGATGAGAAAAATTTTAAGGATGAACTTGCTTATTTATTTAAAGATTATGTAGGTAGGCCAAGTCCTCTATATTTTGCTAAAAGTTTGACTGAAGAAATTGGTGGAGCAAAAATTTATCTAAAAAGAGAAGATTTAAACCACACTGGAGCTCATAAAATAAATAACTGTATTGGTCAGGCTTTACTTGCCCGGAAAATGGGTAAGAAAAGAATTATTGCCGAAACTGGCGCCGGTCAGCATGGTGTAGCAGCAGCAACAGCCTGTGCTTTATTTGATATGGACTGTATTGTTTATATGGGTGAAGTTGATATTAAGCGTCAGGAACTAAATGTTTTTAGAATGAAACTTTTAGGTGCTGAAGTTAAACCGGTTTCAGCCGGTGATGCAACATTAAAGGATGCAGTTGATGAAGCTTTAAATGATTTTGTTCAAAATGCTGATGACACTTTCTATATGCTGGGATCTGCAGTTGGACCAGATCCATATCCCACTATGGTAAAAGAATTTCAGTCGATTATAGGAAAAGAAGCTAGACAACAAATTTTAGAAAAAGAAAATAAACTTCCAGATTATATAGTTGCCTGTGTAGGTGGTGGAAGTAATGCTATTGGTTTATTTGCACCATTTGTTGATGATGAAGAAGTAAATATTCTTGGAATTGAACCTGGCGGCAAAAGTGAAAAACCAGGTGAAAATGCAGCAACATTAAGCTATGGTAAGCCTGGAGAATTGCACGGATTTAAAAGTTATGTTTTATATGATGATGGTGATATTGTTTCACATACCCATTCTATAGCAGCGGGTTTAGATTATCCAGGAGTTGGTCCAGAGCATAGTTATCTTAAAGATTCAGGACGAGCTAAATATACCACAGCAAATGATCAGGAGGCTTTAAATGCATTTCATTTGTTATCGGAAAAAGAAGGTATTATACCAGCTTTAGAGAGTGCACATGCTGTAGCAGGAGGCATGAAAGTAGCTGCTGAATTAGAAGAAGATCAGATTGTAATTATTAATCTTTCAGGACGTGGAGATAAAGATGTAGTTCAAATAAAAGAATTACATGAAAATGAAAATTTAAAATAAACAAGTAATTGGGTGCCTCTATTTTTTTAAAAATAGAGGTATTTTTTTATTAAAATTTCGAACTTTAAACTACTAAAAAAATTAATAAAATTATTTATAAATATCCCTTGACATTACTTATAAATGATATTAAACTATTAGACAGGCTACTTGTGTACACAAGTAGCATTTTTAAATTTCAATGATTTTTTTGTTGATATTTAATAAATTACAGGAGGGATTATTATAGCAAAATCACATTTATCAGCACTTTATAAGAACATTGCTGCTGAAATTACTCAAAGAATTTATGAAGGAGAATACAGCTCTGGAAGCTATCTTCCTTCTGAAAATAAGCTTGCCCAGGAGTTTGAGGTTACTCGCTCAACAATTCGCAAGGCCTTAAATGTATTAAAGGATAAAGGTACAATTGAAAGCAGACAGGGGAAAGGTTATCTTATTAAAGAACTGCACTGGGAGCAGAGTCTGCTGCAGTTTTACAGTTTCGGGAAAAATATTTCTAAAAATATCGAAAATCCTGAAACAGAAGTTTTAGAATATAAAAAGATAGGTGGTTTAAAAACTGTTGCTGATTTTAAAGATTCTGAACTCTGGGAGATTAATCGCCTGCGGTTTATGAATGGAATTCCCCTTATTTTGGAAACTTCTTATATTCCCATTAAATTTTTAGCTGAATTTGAAAAAACTGAGTTA
>JBNJGL010000029.1:0-29096 GCA_051747745.1 Bacillota bacterium
TCCCCATTCCGGTATAGGAGGCTGTACTCCAAGTCCAAGAAAGCTGAGAGAAGATGCACTTAGTATAACTCCTCCGGCAGTTAATGTTGCCTGTACAAGAAGCGGTGCTACAGCATTGCGCAAAATATGTTTGAACATAACTCTACCCTTTTTAGCTCCGATAGCTCTGGCAGCCAGTACAAATTCCTGCTGTTTAAGAGAAAGTGTAAGGTTTCTGCTCAATCTTCCATAAATAGGAACAGAAAAAATTGAAATAGCTATCAGCATATTAATCAGCGAAGGACCCAGAACACTTACGATCAATATGGCAAGTAAAATACCGGGAAAAGAAAAAATTATATCTAAAAACCACATAATCATCTGATCAATTTTCCCACCAAAATAACCGGCCATCAATCCAAGAGGCACACCTATTAGCAGTGATAGGCCAACCGAAAAGAATATCTCCATTATACTGATTCTGATACCATAGATAACACGCGAAAAAATATCTCTTCCAAATTGATCGGTACCAAAAATATGTTCATCATTTGGAGCAGTAAAACTTTTTCCCAGGTCCTGATTATATGGGTCATAAGGAGCGATTAGAGGTGCAAATATTCCGCTCAAAATCAAAATAATCACCATTACAGCACCGATAACCATACCTTTTCTTTTTTTAAGAAAATTTATATTAAAAACCTTTTTAACTTTACTATTAGCCAATTAATTCACCTCTCAATCAAATCTTATTCGAGGATCTATTTTTACTATAATTAAATCTACCATAAAATTAATGAACACAACCATAAATACCGTCATCAGTACAGTTCCCTGTATGAGAGGATAATCTCTATAACGCACCGAATCGACAAGAAGCCTTCCAATTCCGGGCCAGCTGAAAACAGTCTCCGTTACAACTGCACCACCAAATAAAACGCCAAACTGAAGTCCTATTACAGTTATGATAGGTATAAAAGCATTTCTTAAAGCATGTTTAATATAAACAACAGTTTCTTTTAATCCTTTTGCACGGGCTGTTCTTATATAATCCTGCCTTACAATTTCCAGCATACTGGAACGGCTCATGCGGGCAATAAGAGCTGTTGGATAAAATGCCAGTGATAATGTTGGCAGAACAAGATGCTGCCAGGTACCTGTGCCCATAAGCGGCAGAATACCGAGTTTAACAGAAAACAGACTCATTCCCAGTAAAGCCAGCCAGAAATTTGCTGTTGATGCACCGAGTATAGCAAAAAACATAACACCCTGGTCAAACCATGAATACTGGAATATTGCCGCAAGAACTCCTGCTGTCACCCCCACCAGTGTTGCGATTGTATAACTGCTGACAGCTAAAACTGCAGTATTAGGCAGCCGTGAAGCGATTTCTTCTATCACAGGTTTGTTGGATCGGATAGAGTTTCCTAAATCACCCTGAACAGCTTTTTTTAGAAATAAGCCATACTGAAGAAATATATTTTTATCAAGTCCAAGTCGGCTCCTCATCATTTCTACATCTTCCTGAGTCGCCTGCTGTCCTGCCATCAATCGTGCAGGATCACCAGGGATAAATCTAAGCAGCATAAATATTATAAATGATACTACTAATAATACTAGAGGCAGCATAATCAGCTTTTTTGCAATATAACTTCCCAAAATTTTTACCTCCCTATAAAAGAAGACCTGTGCCCTGTTAAGACACAGGTCCAATTTTAATCAATTACTCAGCAATTACTGGATTTCTAAATACAAGCATATCACTCATCATCCAAACATTTTTAACTTTTTCGTTCATACCGGCAAGACTATTAGCATAATATAATGATACATGTGCACCTTCATCCTGAATAATTCTCTGTGCTTCTGAATAAAGTTCCAGTCTCTTATCAGGATCTACAGTTCTTGCAGCTTCATCTAAAAGGCTGTCTACTTTTTCATTTGAATAAAATCCAAGATTTGCGCCGGCTGGAGCAAAACTATCTGTATGGAAAAGTGGTGTCAGGAATCCATCTGCATCCAGAAGAGAAGCAGCCCAGGAAGCGATTACACTATAACCTTTATTATTCTCTGGAGCACTGAATACTTCATCTGCCCAGAGACCATATTCCATTCTGTTAACTTCAACTTCCACACCAATATCTGACCACATACCCTGCAGGGCTTCAGCAATATTTGCTTCTGCTTCCTGTACAGCTATGGGAAGAGTAAATCCATCTTCATAACCTGCTTCTTTGAGAAGTTCTTTCGCTTTTTCCAGATCATACTCATAAGCAGGAGTTTCTGGATCATAACCAAAAGATACTGGTCCCATTGGTGAATTTGCAACTGTACCATGACCAAAGAGAAGAGATTTTATCATTGCCTCTCTATCAGTTGCATAATTAAGAGCCTGACGTACTTTTACATTATCAAGCGGCTCATGCAGTGTATTAAGAGCAAGCCACAATGTTTTATCACTCGGCTCTTCATATAATTTTAAGTTAGGGGCATTTTCAATAACTTTTGCATATGCAGGTGGTACAGGGAAAATAACATCTACTTCACCTGACTGTAAAGCCATAACTCTAACAGATTTTTCGGAAGACCATTTGAAAATCATTTTTTCTACACTATCACTATTATCCTTCCAATAGTTTTCATTTTTCTCCATAACAACTCTTTCTCCGGAAACCCATTCAACAAACTTGTATGGACCGGTTCCTACAACATTTCTTGCCAAAAATTCATTTCCTTTTTCCATTGCTTTTGGACTCATAATAGCTCCACTGTGCATAGATGTTAAATGGTGAAAGGCAGGATATGGTTTGCCCAGATTGAATCTTACTGTATAATCATTAATAACCTCTACACTTTCTACAACTCCTGCAAAACGTGACCTTGTAGAAAGACCATTATCAGGATTTAATAATCTATCAAAACTGGCCTTTACAACTTCTGCATTAAGTTCTGATCCATCATGAAATTTAACCCCTTCTCTAATCTGGTATGTCCATTCTGTACCATCTTCTGATGTTTCCCAGTATGTAGCTAAAGAAGGAACAACTTCCATGTCATCATTAAACATTGTTAAAGTTTCATACATAGGATATAAAACAGCCATAGTATATCCAGCACTGTGATTTGATGGATCCATAGTCAGCGGAGGTTCACTGTGCATAACAGTTAATTCTTCTGCTGCTGCTCCGGCACTCAATGTCATCAGGACAAATAAAATCAACATTAATGAAACAATTTTTTTCATTTTTTTCTCACTCCTTTTAAGTTTAAAAACTTTTAAAAAAACACTAAAATAGCCTCTAATACCCCCCTTCATTAATTATTTTTTTCAAAGGAAAAAATAATTAAATAAAAATCTATTCGATATAGTTCCACAGATAATAATTATTTAAAAGATCATGGACAACAACAGATGCGGCTCCTCTGGCCCACTCTGTACTTGAATGTCTTTTAAATTCAATATTTTTTATAAATCTCTGCGGCAGAGTCATTTCTCTCCTGTAATTTCTGGTAATTTTCTTCTTTTTAGAATATGTAAAATTATAATTTGAACTCATTATTAGTTTTTCCGGTGCATAAATTTCGGTAATAATCTTAAGCAGTCTGCTGACAGTTTCCACAAAATCTCTATCGAGACCATTGTCATCCTTTATACTTATCTGATCTGCATATTCAAGTGGATCTTTTTCCAATTTTTCTGGATCAAAATTATCTATTCTAGCTTTTTTTAATAAAGAACCAATTCTGTCTATAAGCATTTTTTTGCTCAATATTGTAGATATACATCCTGTTTTACCACAGATGCATTTTTTCTTATAACTGCTGTCCACTGAAAGTATATGCGAAATCTCTCCAGCACTTCCCAGATTGCCGCTGTATATCTGTCCATCAATTATCATACCCAGCCCCATACCACGGCCAACCATAATTACAGCCAGTGAATCTGGAACCTCTTTCTTTTCCATCATCATATGTTCAGAAAGAGCCAGAGCATTAACATCTCTTTCAATAATAATAGGAATATCAATTTTATCTTTAAAAAGATTTTTTATATCTACATCTTCCCATTTTAAAATCTCAGAAAAATAGCACTTACCTTTATCTCTGTCAACAATACCGGTGATGCTCAAGCCAAGAGCCAGACATCTTCCTTTTTTACTTATCTCTGCTTTTAATGATTCATAAGCTATTATAATTTTTTCAACAACATGTCCAGGTTCATAACTTTTAAGATTAAATTCTCTTTCACTCACTTTTTCCAGCAGAAGATTGAATACTGCCAGCTTCAAATTCTGATCACCAGAAATATGTACACCCAGTACATACCAGTCCTTGTTATTTATATAAAGGGGCTTTCTGGGTCGGCCCACACCACTTACACTATCCGGTTCTTTTTCCACAATCATTTTTTTCTGCAGCAGTTCTTTTGTTATCGATGTAACAGCAGAAGAACTTAAACTGGTTGATCTGCTCAGCTCAGATCTGGACGCAGATCCACCTTCATATAAATCCCTCAGGATAAGTAGTGTATTACCTATTCTCATTGTCGACATATCATTTGCTTTATTTGCAGCCATTAATTTTTCCTCCGAAAAAAATAAATATTCTACTTATAATATAACACTTTTTTGAAAATTCGTCAAATTTAATTTTAACCTGTACTTTTTTGAAAATATCACAGACTGAATTTTTATTTTCAGCCTGTGAATCATATTTAACCCAAAATATATTCAAGAAAAACTTCTGCTGTTTCTTTCACAGATTTAACTGTAGTTTTTTCGTTTGTTTGATGTGCCATCCTATCTTCTCCCGGGCCAAATATTACAAAAGGACAGTTGAGAACCGGAATTATTTGGGAAGCATCTGTATAAAAATTAAGCCCTTTTACATCTGTATTAAAACCAAATTCTGCAAATATTTCTTTGAGTTTAATTATATTATCATTATTTTCATTTACTTCCACTGGTGGTCTGTTGTTCTCAATTTCTATTTTAATTTTGATACCACTTTTTTTCTTGAATTTATCTATCAATTCATCAGCTTTTTTTAGAATAACATCATGTTCATCACCTGGTACTGTTCTGATATCAACAGAGGCTACTGCTTTTTCTGGAATTACATTTGTTTTCACTCCACCTGTTATTGTAGTAACAGCCGCAGAACTTTTCCCCAGAAGATAATGTTCTTTATCACTTTCAATCTCATTTTTTAAACTGCTGATAAATGCAAAAAGTTCTTCCACTGCATTTATACCCTCATCGGGCATAGATGCATGAGCCGGTTTTCCATAAGCTGTTATATTTAACCAGAGTGCACCTTTTTCTGCCAGTCCCAATCTGCGATTAGTTGGTTCAGGTATAAAAACAAATTCTACATTTTCTAACATATTTTCTTCGATTAGTGATTTTGCACCAAGTCCACCTGACTCTTCATCTGCAGTAAAACAGAAATATAGATTTTTTTTCGGTGTAATATTATTTTCGAGAATATAAGCTGCAGCAGTTATCATTGCTGCAACTCCACCTTTCATATCTGCAGATCCTCTTCCATATATATAATCATCATCCATTTCAGCAGCAAATGGATCTTTATCCCAGCTTTCTCGGTTTTCAACCGGAACTGTGTCAATATGACCTACAAAAGCTTTAGCATTCCTGCTTTCTCCATTTATTTTCAGGCACAAACTTGCCCTGTTGCTGCCGTGATCTATTACCTTTTTTTCAATATCAAATTTATCAAAATAACTTAAAATTAGATTTACAGCATCTTTTTCGTTTCCAGGTGGGTTTTCAGTATTTGTTCTGATCAATTTCTGTAATATTTCCTTAATTTTTTTTAGTGACAGTTCTTTTTTATTCATTAATATCGCCTCAATTTATTAATTTGAAATACTTTTAACTATTTTTTCTATTTCAACCTTACTTTTTTCATTAATCTTTTTATCTATTGAAAACAAAGCTTTTAGCATTTTTTTGCCTGTCAGAGAAATTAAATATTCATATTTATATTCATTCTCACTCTCTTTATAAATATAGTAACTTTCTTTTTTATAATTTAGTTTTCCACTGTCTATTACATCATAATCTTCATCAGATATAAGCTGATATTTATAATTTTTCTCAGCAGTTTCCATAAATTCTCTGCTGCCTAAATCAAAAATCCTTATTACTCCCAAAATATTTTTTTCTTCACTATCCAGTTCATATGCAGATAATTCATCACTCCTCTGTTTTCTTATTTCATTCAATTTCCATGATTCTGGAAGTTGAATGCTGAAATGTTTATCTGAAAATTTTTGTTTGAGCTCGATTCTATCTGTGCTGCTTACATTATTTTCACTTGATTCATCTGGTTTCTGATCACTTTTATTTCTGTTTATTTCAGGAATATCATCATTGTTGTCTGTATCTTCAATTGATACATCTCCTATTTTCTTTCCTGTCTTTTTATCAATATAATCGGAAATATATTCTATCCTTGTATCAGGAATGGGGTGAGTCTGTGTGAATTCCAGAAGTTTACTTCCACCACTTTTTTCTTTAAAAATCTTCATTAATCCAACCAAACCCTGGGGATTATAATCTGATTTGAACATTAAATCTACTGCAAAAAGATCAGCTTCCTGTTCCTGTTCTCTAGAAAATCCTTTAGTTATCAAATTTTGAGCTATACCGGTAATATTTGCATACTGATTATCAGTAAAATAGTTGAAAATTAACCCTATTACAGCTATACCCATATTATTTTCTAAATCTTTATATAAATGTCTGTGATAGGCATGACCCATCTCATGTGCAATAAGACCTGCTAACTGTTCACTGGTTTTTAGTTCATCTAACAGTCCTCTAAATAACATTATCTTTCCATTGCCTATATAATATGCATTAATTACATCAGAATCAATATAATGTATCTCAAATCCGGCTTCTTTCATTTCTTTATTGCTTAAATTACTTACAAGCCGATTAAGTATTTTTTGTTCAGAACTATCAGCAGAAAATTTTTCTATTCGATACTTTTTATCTAAATCATTGTATAATCTATCCGAAACATCTTTTTCATATTGAGAAAATGCCATAATACTGCCACTGCAGATTATAATTACTGCTGCTGTTAATAATATAATAGCGGTTTTTTTATAATTTTTTTTCATATTATAATGCTCCTTTTCTGCTGCAGAATATATTTAAAAAATCTTCTATGACTTCTCATGTAAAAATTTTTAAAATAAAATTATGGTCTCCCACAAAAAGGTTATTTGTGGACACATCAATTAATCTCTTTAAAATAGAGAAATCATATATTTCTTTATTCTATTTTAATATATATTCTCTTCTAAATAAAGAAAAATTCTGCCGAAGAAAGTCTATTTCTTCAGCAGAATCATAAGTTGAAACAGTTTATTCAGCTTTCTGCATCATATAATCTTGATGACCGATTACTACTTTGTAATATCCAGAAAGTTCTTTGTTGAGTTCTTTATTTCCTGTATCAATCAGTAGAGGTCCATCCAGAGCACTAAGTTTTCCGCGAGTTGCAGCTACAATAATATTATTTTTACCTACTTTTTTGAGCACATTTTCACTCAACTGCTGATTGCCTCGTCCAAATATATATCCCTGACCTCCAATGGCCGTAACAATTATTTTTGCTTTATCATATTCTTTCAGAAGTTCAAGTATATCACTTTCTTTTAAATCCAGCTTAACAAGCTCTTTGTTGTAGACTGCATCAACACCTAATAACGAGAAGTCAAGCCCAAGTTTCTGCATAATGGGCCTCGTTGTCGTTCCAGGACCAATTAGATAAAGGCAGTCTTTTTTCATATTTTCAATTATTCCTACACCAATTGCTTCTGCAGCCCTTTCCTCACTATCTGAACTGCCCGATTTTAAATTCTGGCGCAGCTTTTTTTCTACAGGTACACGGAGATATCCGTACAGTTTAGCTGTCACCCTACCTTTTCTAAATTCATCTTCATCTATATCCATTACTTCTGCCTCTTCAGTATCCGAAATGCTATTTTCCAAAAATCTTGCTGCTATTATACCGGCATTTTCAGGTGTTGTTGCGTAAACTGCCGAATGAATTTTAACCCCAGCTGGAATTCCAATTACCGGCAGATCAGCGTCCACTGCATCATTAATATCTCTTGCGGTACCATCACCACCGGCAAAAAGAATTAAATCAACTTCATGCTCTTCATTCATCTCTACAGCAGCTTTTTTTGTATCTTCGGCTGTAGTATTTCCAGCTATTTCACCAATAATTTCATATTTTAGTTCAGATGAGTTTAATGATATTTCTCCCATTTTCCCAGGATAGCTGATTATCTTTACTTCATCTGTACTGCTTAATTCTGATCGAAGACTTTTTACAGCCCTGGCAGCTTTTTGTGGCGATTTTTGTTCTGCACCTAATTTTTTTGCTTTTTCTACAATGTTTTTCCCATCTGTTCCTTTTAATGCTACTTTACCTCCCATCCCTGCTATGGGATTGACTATAAATCCTAATTTTTTCATATTTTACACCATCCATTCTTCAGCGAATATTATTCTGCATGTATTTTATCTTTTTTCTTCTGATATGCTCTCCAGGTTAAAGCCCATTTTTCTGGGTCATCTAACATGCTTTCATCTTTTCTCTTTTTGGATGCTGCATTATGTGGCGCATTTTTAACCATTTCCGGATCTTCATATGCTTCTTCTGAAATTTTCTTTAACACTTCGATATATTCATCCAGATCATCTTTAGAATAGGTCTCACATGGTTCTAATGTCATTGGTTCAGGTATTAACCACGGTTCATGGCTGGTCCAGTAATGCTCTATACCATAATCTGCTACCCTTCTCTCGATTGCAAGTGTATCAACATCTGTGTCGTCTGTCAGTTCTTCCCATGTATATCTTACCTGTTCCTGTCTGGTTAATCCATTATCTCGATAACAGTATGAAAGCCCTTCAACTTCTTCAACTAATTTTCTGTAGAGATAGTTATTATTTATAACAGATATATCAGCTGTTTCTCGCAGACCTTCACTACCCATAGCCATTACCCAGGCATATCCTCTGAGCACGACTCCAGCTGTACCATAAAAATCTCTTATCTTACCAATACTGTGTGGTCTATCATAATCCAGATAGTATTTATCTCCATCATGTTCAACTGTTGGTACAGGTAGATATTTGGCCAGCTCTTCTGTACAGCAGAAAGCGCCATTACCCGGGCCAGAACCACCGTGAGGTGTTCCAAATGTCTTATGAACATTGAAGTGGCACATATCAAAACCTGCTTCTTTTGCTCTGGCTACACCCAGGAAAGCATTTGCATTAGCCTGATCATAAAAGCAGAGTGCACCAGTTTCATGTACAATATCTACAAATTCGTCAACACGGGGATTATATAATCCAATGTCTTCCGGATTGGTCATAAATATAGCAGCTGTTCTTTCCGAAACTGCTTCTTTCAATGCTTCAATATCCGGCAGTCCGTTTTCGTCCGGCTGTAAAGTAATCACTTTAAAACCAGCTGTTTTTGGAGTTGCCGCATCACATGGATGTGAATAAATAGTGGTAATTATTTCATCTCTTTGATCCAGCTCTCCTTTATCTTCCCAGTATTTTCTAACTATAGAGGCAGCTGTATATACAGCATGGTTACCACCTCCAGGCTGCAGTGAAACCTTATCCAGACCGGATACTTCTTTAAGAATATTTTCAAATTCAGCATAAACTTCCAGTATTCCCTGAACAGTTTCTTCACTCTGTTCTGGATGAAGTAGAGCAAAATCAGAGTTTTCTACAAACTCCTCATTAATACGGGGATTGTACTTCATGGTACAGGTACCTTCACTAATATCATTGGTTATATTTGAACCCATTGTCTCCTGAGCCAGATGTGTCCAGTGCATAAGCACATGCTTTTGTGATACTTCCGGTAAATTGGGTTCTTCTTTTCTCTGTAAACTATCAGGTATTTCAGCCAGAACATCACCGGCTTCCGCTTTTATTTCTTCATCTGGCTGAGGAATTAGTATCCCTCTAACACCAGGAGTTGACATTTCATAAATAATTGGCTCATCCCAGTCTGCCTGCTGAAAATTTTCTCTCACAATTGTTTTGCCCATTATAATCCTCCTTCAGCTTCTAATATTTTTTTATTACTTTTTCCAGAGTATTTGCCAGCCGATTTATATCATGCTTATCATGAACTTCAGTAAAGCAGAAAAGTGCACAGTTTTCGTATTCATCAAATTTATCAGTTAGATCTATTCCACCAAATATTCCTTCTTCTTCCAGAAGTTTATTTATCTCATTAACCGACTTCCCAGTTTCAGAAAAATCTACTATAAACTCTTTATATGCAGGAGATTCAACAGGAATTGATACATCATCAATTTTTTCTATTTTCTTTCTGGCATATGCAGAGCGCTGCATTATTCCTTCACCAAGTTCTGTTAAACCCTTTGGCCCAACAAGAGCCAGATAAACTCCCGCAATTATACCATAAAGAGCTGTACTTGTACCTATAAAGTCCTTACCTTTTTCTCTCTGGGCATAAGAAGTTCTCTCATAAGCCACATGCCCAAAACCATATTCTCCTTCTTCCATAGTCGGTGTAATACCAAAGAGCAGTGAAGGATATTCAGCAACATATTTTTCTTCATCACGGGTGGCAATAAATCCGGACAAAGCTCCACCCCACTTCATATTTAAACCAAATGGCTGCAGTTCACCACAGACAAAATCTGCACCATATTTTGCCGGCGCTTCCAAAATACCAAGTGAGCTGGGGTCTACACCAACAATCACTTCTGCACCATTATTGTGGGCCAGTTCAGCTATTTTTTCTGCTTCAAGTTCTATATATCCAAGATAATTAGGATTTTCAATGTAGACAGAACTGGTTTTTTCACTAAGCTTTGATTTTAAATCATCTATATTCAGCTGGGCTGTTTCTTTATTAAAATCAATTTCAACAACGTTTATATCAGGTTTACAGTAATTTTTTACTACCTTTTTTCTGCCTGGACTCATTGAAGCAGGTATTAACACTTCATTTCTACCATTTATTCTGGCAGCCATCCTAATACTTCTGGCAGCTGCATTTGCCCAGTCATAAGAAGGTGTATTAACTGCATCCATATCTACAAGTTCTCCCAGCATACTTGCAGTTTCAAATAAAGCCTGAAATTTACCGTGGTCAGCATAAGCATCTCCAACATAAGCAGTCAGAAATTCATCTCTGCTGGCAATAGTTTTACATACTGATGGAACATAATGCTGCCAGACTCCACCACCTTTAAAGTTCAAGTTGTCTGCAGCACTTTCATTTTTGTTAAGAATTCTTTCAACATGTTTTTTAAGTTCATATTCAGAAAGTTTGGGTTCAGGAAGATCTAGTTCACCGTCAAAACGAAGGTGTTCAGGAATTTCAGCAAAAATATCTTCTACATCTTCTAAGCCAACTTCATTTAGAAGTTTCTGCTTTACTTCTTCTACTGAATTTGGAATATATGGAAATACTGTTTTAGCCAATTTTATTCCCCCCATTGATAAATTTTTATAATTATTTACCTGTTTAAAAGAAATTTAAAGTTTTTTGTACTCTGCTCTTTCACCTCCCACCATTTTTGGTCTTGTCCTTGCAAGTGTCAGATGAGCTTCTCCTATTTTATCAAAGTTAATTCTTACCGGTACTGCAACTTCTTTAAGATGCATACCGATAAAAGTATCTCCTATATCTATACCTATATCTGCTTTTATCTCCTCAACGGCTGCTGGATCTGAAAAGTCATTATATGCTGCTGCAGCAAATGCTCCTCCTGCTTTAAGATGTGGTATAATATTAACTTCTTCAAGATTATAATATTCAAGACATTCTCTTTCAATAAAAATACTTCTATTTGTATGTTCACAGCCCTGTGCTGCTAAAAATATCCCCCTGCTGTCAGCTTCTTCTTTTACAGCCTCATATATTAATTCTCCTATTTTTTCATTGGTAGCTGATCCTATATTTTCTCCAAGCACTTCACTGCTGCTGCAGCCTACAACCAGTATGTCATTTGGTGATGGATCAGCTTCTTTTATGAGTAAATTAACAGCTTTTTTTACTTTGTTTTTAAGAACATCTTCATTCATTTTATCCCTCCTTAGTTTAATATAATTAATGATATTGAAAATTTATCAGTCTTTTAAATTAAGTTTATCTTTTATACTCTGTTTACATACATTTGACCAGCCAAGAAAATTTTAGCTGGCTTCTTCATTCTCTATTTTCTATGATAATAATAATCTGAAAAATTTCAATATTTAGATAAATATTGTTCATTTATTTAAATAAGTTAAATATTTTTATTTAACAAAAAGAAAAAAACCGGGGAAATCCGGTTTTAATTCTGGATAGTTATTTTAATTTATAAAAATGTTTTGGCCTACCCACACTCCCATAATTTTTTATGATATCAACTTTAGATATTTCTGCTAAATATTTTAAATATTTTTGCGCTGTTACTCTGGATATGCCAACCTTTTTTGAAATTTCCTGGATATTTAGTCCCTGGTCTCTACTAAGAGATTTTTTTACTCTTTTTAAAGTATCTTCATTTAATCCTTTTGGACAATTTCTTATATAGTTATTATACTTATCTTCAAAAAAATCACAGTCCTCAAATTTATCTTTGCGGAAAATAAGGTCAAGCTCGTTTTGAGTTAGTTCTTCTGCATTTTTAACTTTTCTAAAAGCTTTTTTAAAGTTTTCCAGAGTAACCATAAACCTTTCTTCTCTGTATGGTTTAACAATATAATCATAAATACCCAGTTTAAAATAATCGAACACAATATCTCTATCTCTTACAGAACTTACAATAATAACTGCAAGGATCTTATTTGTTTCTCTTATTTTTTCAATAATTTTTTTGGTATCAAGACCAGGCCAATTTATATCGATTATAAGTAAATCAACCGGCATATATTTTTCTATATACTTCTCAATATACTGCTGAAAACTTACTTCAACCTTTTCTTCTAAATCATAACTGACTTCTGTAAGTACATTAAAATCTGAAATCCTTTCAATATATTCTTTCTGCAGCTGACATATCATTGGATCATGGTCAATAATAATCACTTCAATGTCTTTATCCATTTTACCACTGCTCCAGCAATGAAATATTTTTATATTTTAAAGATTTGATCGGCTGCCTCCACCATCTATGACTACTGCTGTTCCATTAATATAGCTCGATTTTTTCGAAGATAAGAAAGCAACCAGATCACCTAACTCCTCAGGCTTACCCAATCTTTTAAATGGTATATTTTTACTCCTGAAATCAAGCGCTTCTTCATAACTGTCAAATTCTCCCCGTTCCAGCTGACTTTCAATTATATTTTTTATACGGTTTGTTTCATGTGAACCAGGCAAAATTGCGTTAGCCCTAATTTTTGGTGCCAGCTCTCTGGACAGTGTTTTCATAAGACCAATAACACTCATTCTCACAGAATTAGAAAGAAGCAGGCCATCTATTGCCTCTTTTACACTGCGTGAAGTAATATTAACTATTGTACCTCCACCATCTTCGCGCAGATAGTCTAGAGACTCTCTAACAAGTCTCACAACACTCATCACCAGTAGATCAAATGCGAAATACCAATCATCATCTTCTGTTTCTTCAAATGAAGCTACTGGAGGCCCACCGGCTGAGGTTACAAGATGATCAATTCGTCCAAATTTTTGATATGCTTTTTCCACCAGTTCTTTTATATCATCTTTTTTTGTCAGGTCACCTTTTACTGCAAATACTTCGCCACCAACAATTTTTTTAAGTTCTTCTGCTGTATTCAGAAGCTTTTCTTCATCACGGCCATTTATCACAACATTTACACCTTCTTTTAGAAGTGCAGCCGCAGATGCTTTTCCCAGACCACTACTGGAAGCTGTTACAATAGCTGTATTTCCTCTTATACCAAGATCCATAAATATAAACACCTCCAAATAATTGTTGAATAAAATTTAAGTTCAGTAAATATTTTAAATTTTTTACTGAACTCTTCTAAAATTATCTTATTTATACATTTCCATATGATTTTAAAAATCCCTTCAAAAAATAAAAACTGCCTCCCAAAATAGGAAGACAGTCCTAATATTCTATATAATTTAAATCTATTTTGAAGCAGATTTCTCTTCTTCGATAATTTTTTGTACTTCATCAGGAGATGGGCCCGCATAAGTAGAATGATTATTTAACGAATTTTTTATGTTTAATTTGAAAGTTAATTCTTCCTCACTGTATTCAAAATCAGAAGGAAAAACTTTTTCCCATTCCCCTTCAGTTAATTGATTTAATTCTTTATCATTATCCAGTGCATATAAAACTGCTTTACCAACTATACTGTGTGCTGTTCTGAAAGGAATAGAATTTTCTGCCATAAAATCGGCCAGCTCTGTAGCATTTAAATAGCCCTTACCGGCAGCTTTCAGCATATTTTCTTTTTTTACTTTCAGTGTTTTCAACATTTCTGGAAATAATCTCAAAATTGCATTCAGAGTTTTTACAGTATCAAAAAGCCACTCCTTATCTTCCTGAAGATCCTTATTATAGGCGAGAGGAAGTCCTTTTATTGTTATTAGAATCTGATTTAAATTAGCAATAACTCTCCCTGCTTTACCCCGCACAAGTTCTGCAAGATCCGGATTTTTCTTCTGAGGCATAATACTGCTTCCAGTAGTATAGCGGTCATCCAGTTCTATAAAGTCAAATTCCGCTGAATTCCAGAGAATAATTTCTTCACTCATACTGCTTAAATGTGCCATCATATTTGCCGAAACTGATAAAAATTCCACAATAAAATCTCTATCACTCACTCCATCTATAGAATTTTTGCATGGTCTAGAGAAGTTGAGTTTTTCCGCTGTCCAGCTTCTGTCAAGCGGAAAAGAGCTGCCGGCCAGAGCACCAGAACCAAGTGGAGAAATATTTATTCTTTTTCTGCAGTCCAGATATCTTTCTTTATCCCTCTTCAATTTAAAGTAATATGCGAGAAGATGGTGTCCAAAGCTGATAACCTGAGCTCTCTGCATATGTGTATAACCGGGCATTACAGTTTTTTTGTTTTTTTCAGCAAGTTCCAGTAAAATCTTAAGAAAGTTATCAATAAGATCAATTATTTCATCTGTTTTATCCCTGAGATAAAGCCTCATATCCAGAGCAACCTGATCATTTCTGCTTCTTCCTGTGTGCATTTTTCCTGCTGTTTTACCTATTTCTTCTGTTAATCTTTTTTCAATAAGTGTATGAATATCTTCTGCTTCTGTTAAATCAACTTCTCCTCTGTCAATTTCATCTGCAAGATCTTTTTTTACTTCTTTAAGACCTTCAATTATAATATCAGCTTCTGCTGCTGATATTATATTCTGTCTGCCCAGCATTTCCACATGGGCCAGACTGCCCTGTATATCATATTCCATCAAATTAATATCAAATGATAAAGACGAATTAAATTCGTCCATAATCTGATCTGTATCAGCTTCAAATCTTCCGCCCCAGAGCTTCATCTATTTTTCCACCTCAGAGTTGTGATATGCCACCTGAAGGGGAAGTGCCCATAGATTGATAAATCCGGCTGCTGAATCATGATCAAAAACATCATTCTCATCATAAGTAGCAAGACCATACTGATAAAGTGAATTATCGGATTTTCTTCCCACAACTACGGCATTTCCTTTTTCCAGTTTGATCTTTACTATACCATTAACTTTTTCCTGTGTTTTATTTATAAACGCATCCAGTGCTTCTCTTAAAGGAGAAAACCACTGTCCATAATATGTTAATTCCGCATATTTATCAGAAATTTTAGCTTTATAATTTTTGCTTTCTCTATCCAGTGTCAGAGATTCTAGAGCTTTATGTGCTTTTATGAGAATATCTGCCGCAGGTGCTTCATAAATTTCTCTGGATTTAATTCCAACCAGTCTATCCTCAACCATATCAAGTCTTCCCACTCCATATTCTGACCCTATTTTATTTAATTTCTGCACAAGTTCTTCTGGGGAAACAGCTTTATCGTTTAGAACTACTGGAATTCCCTCAGAAAAAGATAATGTTAAATACAGCGGCTCATCAGGAGTATCATTTACTGCTTTTGTCCACTGATATGCATCAGCAGGTGGTTCTTCCCATGGATCTTCCAGAATACCACATTCAATACTTATTCCCCAGAGATTCTGGTCTATACTGTATGGACTATCTTTTGTTGCCTGTACTTCTATATTATTTTTAGCTGCATAATCAATTTCTTCTTCTCTGGAAGTAAATCCCCAGTCTCTTAAAGGTGCAATCACTGCGAGATCTGGATCAAGGGCTTTAAAAGAAACTTCAAATCTCACCTGATCATTTCCTTTTCCTGTACAGCCATGTGCAACTGCATCTACATTTTCTTTATGAGCAATTTCTACCATTTTTTTTGCTATCAGGGGTCTGGCCAGTGCAGTAGCAAGAGGATATTTACCCTGATAAAGTGCATTTGCTTTTAAACCGGCAAAAACATATTCTTCTAAAAATTCTTCTTTTAAATCATCGATATAAGCTTTAACTGCACCTGTTTTAAGTGCTTTTTCTTTCACCTTTTCCCAGTCCTGCTGCTGGCCCAGATCAGCAGTATATGTTATTACATCAGCATCATATTTATCTTCCAGCCATTTTATACAGACAGAAGTATCAAGTCCACCAGAATATGCAAGCAAAATTTTATTTATATCTTTATTATTATTTTTCATTATTTATACCTCCAATTTTTTTGTTCTTTAAGTCAAATCTAATAGTTTTTTAATCTCCTGTATTCTAATCTTAAAGTAAATATTTCAAATCTCAGCCAAAATTAATTTTTCTATATACCTAAAAATTTAATATTCAAATTATATTTAATAATATGTTCTATATCGTCGCCGCTTCATAATCTTCATAATTATTATTCCTCCTTTAAAGAAATAACTGCTGTATAAATAAAAAAACCCGCCTCCTTGATAGAGACAGGTTAATTCCGTGGTACCACTCTGATTGGCAGATATATTGATTCATATCTACCCACTTAAACATTTAACGCATTTATTACGTTTTTTCCTACTTTTATTCAGAAAAAAATCTCCCAGGTGCGTTTCAAAAATAAATTTTGGCTGAGCTCTCACCAAATCTCAACTCGCTTATCCAATTTATTTTTTACTCTCCTGTTCAAAGAATTTTAGTATTAATTTTTAAACATTATATATTATTATATGACTATTTGCAAGCTTTTTAAAAATGAATTCTTCTTTTTTATCTAATTAACCACATAAACCTCCATAATAAAATTAATTTCTGGATATGTTTTTATATAGATGTTGATTACCATAAAAATAACAGTGGTTCTCACACAAAAAGGATATTTGCGTCGCTAACTCATTTTTCGATCAAACTAAAATTGCCTAAAGTTCCGCAAACGCCCTTTTTGTGTTACAATCATAGTAATTTTAAAAAATTAATTAATAATAGTAATTACTATTGATAAAAATCTTAGCATCTGTTATAATAGAAAATAAGAAATATTAATTAATTACATAGGAGGTATTTATTTATGATAAGAGTTGGACATAAAGCACCTGATTTTGAAGCAAGTGCTTATCACAAAGGCGAATTTAAAGATGTTAAGTTATCTGATTATGATGGACAGTGGAGGGTAATCTGTTTCTATCCCGGTGACTTCACATTTGTATGACCTACTGAATTGTCGGCAGTTGCCGTCAAGTATGATGAATTAAAAGAACTGGATGTAGAAGTTCTCTCAGTAAGTACAAATAGTGTGCAGAGCCATAAGATCTGGGATGAAACTGAACTTTCCAAAATGGTTGAAGGTGGAATACCTTATCCAATGGTTTCAGATTCAGCTGGAAAAATCGGTAAAAAATATGGTGTATATGATGAAGAATCTGGAGTAGACGTACGCGGCAGATTTATTATTGACCCAGATGGTGTTCTACAGGCTATGGAAGTACTAACACCTCCTGTTGGAAGAAATGTTGAAGAACTCATTAGACAGGTCAAAGCATTCCAGCTGGTTAGAGAAACTGATGGAGATCAGGTTACTCCTTCAGGCTGGCAGCCGGGCAAACCTACTTTAAGTCCTGGCCCTGATGCAGTTGGCAAAATATATAAACAGTGGACAACAGATAACGCCTTTACTGAATAATATGTAATTCAAAATGGCCGCTGGCCATTTAGAACATAAATTATTTGCATAAAACCCCAATTCTTTTTGAATTGGGGTTTTTAATATTTATTCCTTAAATAACAGCCGTTATATTATTTTTATACATTATTAAAATTATTTTTTACTTTTTTAAAATTTTTCAAAAGTCATATTTTCACCGCGAAATTTTATCTCTTTTACATCACTTGAACTTTCAGTCATCTTCTTCTTAAATTTTTCGGTTATACTGTAATTATCTGCAAAATGAATTGGTATAAATACCTCTGGCTTTATTTTTTCAATAAAATACTTACCTGCTAGATAATAGTTTTCTTCCAGCCGAGGATCAACCGGTACAAATGCTATATCTATGTTTTCACCAGATAGTTTTTTTATTTCATTTTTATAATTTCTTTCCTCTCTTTTCTGTACACGATGACTAAATTTTTTCCACTTCCACCAGTTTAAATCTCCTGCATGAAAGATATTAAAATCTGGTGTTTTAACCAGAAAAGAAACTCCTTCATCTGTACTGCCAAAAGTTTTTATTTTTATATCTGAAACAGTTAATGTCTGATCTTTAGAAACCATAATTATATTTTCCTGTATAAAATCCATTTCAACATCATCACTAATAATATAGTATATTTGGTCTAAATACTGCTGCCATTTATATATAACTTTATTATAGTGATCATGATGTCTGTGGGAAACAAAAACAAAAGCTCTATTTATATTGTCAAAACTGTTTTTAGTTATTACCCCATCTTTAAGATCAAGATTTTTTCCTTTCAAATCATCTTTATAATAATCAAAAACAAAAAGATCATCATTTATTATAACAGCTGCAGAACTGTGGTAAAGGTGGTAAATTTCTGCTTTCATAATTATCATCTCCTATCTAATTAATATTCTATCTTACTAAATAAATTATATTAAAGTCTGTCCAAAATTCGAGGCTATCTAAGTATATTATATTCTAGTTTATATTAATTTGACATTACTGATTAAAACCCCCATATAAATTTTACAATTATTGGAACAATCACTGACATAATTATCTGCAGTGGTAAACCTGCCACAATAAAATCTTTAAATTTAAAAGCACCAGAACTGTAAACCATTAAATTAGTTTGATATCCAACCGGACTTGCAAAAGCAGCACTTGCAGCAAAAGTTGTTGTCATTACAAAAGTAAACGGATTTACAGAAAGCTGCTGTGCAGTTCCAACAGCAATAGGAAGCATTAAAAGCACACTGGTATTGTTACCTACAATGTTGGCCATTAAAGATGTTAAAAAATATATAAGCATCATAATAGAGAGTGGACTCATTACCTGAGCCAGATCAAATATCCGAGCAGAAAGAAATGCTGCTGTTCCTGATTTTTCTACAGCTATTCCCATTGGAATTAAACCTGAAAGCAGAAAATATACCTCCCAATCTATTGAAGCAAAAAATTCATTTTTATTAATACAGCCGGTTAAAACCATTAAAAAGGCCCCACTTAATGCAGCTGCAGCAACAGGCATCAGGTTTAAAGCTATAGAAATTATAAAAAATGAAAGTATTGCTGTAGAGATATACATTTTCTTTTTATCAAAAAATTTCGGATCATATTTCCTATCAATAATAAAATTATTATTTTTACGCAGCCTGTCCAGTGTTTTTTCTGTAGTCAATAAAAGAAGCAAATCTCCCGGCTGAAAACGATAATCTCTCATCTTCTGATGGGTTAATTCTTCTCCCCTCCTTAAAGCAAGTACATTACAGTCATATCTTTCCAGAAAATTAATTTCTTCTAATGTCTTATTTACCAGAAAAGAATGGGCTGGTACTACAACTTCTACCAGAGTTTCACCAGCGGGCGGTTGTTCTATTGATTGATCATCAACAACCATTTCCGGTAGTGTTTTCATACCTTTACTTTTAATTAACTCCAGCAGTGTTTCCTGTCTGGCTCTGATAATTAAATGATCTCCAACACGCACTGTTTTTGCATTAAGAGGTTCCATAAACTGCTTTCCATTTCGGACAATTCTTATTATATCATAATCAAGTTCTTTGTCTTCAGCAATTTCATCAAAACTTTTGCCAACAAAACTGCATCCTTCATCAATAAGAACTTCGGTTAAATAATCACGCATTTCATATTCCTCAGTTAAATCATCTTCAATTTCCAGTCTGGACGGCACCAGTTTATAGCCTACTGTAATTAAATAAATTATACCAATAAAAAGCACAATTACTCCCAGAATAGAAAACTCGAACATAGAAAAAGGATGTCCTAACATCCGCTCAGACACCTGACTTGCCAGTAAATTTGTTGAAGTACCAATTAAAGTCACTGTTCCACCAAGCATAGCTGAGTAAGAAAGTGGAATCAGCAGTTTAGATGGCGATACTCCAGTTTTTCTTCCCAATTCTCTTGCCATGGGAATAAGTGCTGCAACCACCGGAGTATTGTTAACAAATCCAGAAATTGAACCTGTTAATGTTGTTATTAAAGCAATCTGACGCCTAGGATTTTTTCCAGTCAATTTTGAAATTTTATCTCCAAGCAGCTGAACAACACCACTCTGCTGAATTCCGGCACTAAAGACAAACATTGATATTACCGTTATAGTCGCCTGATTTCCAAAACCTGAAAGAGCCTCTTCAACAGACATTTTACTCAGTCCACTGAATAAAGTTAAAGTTATCGGAACAAGTACAGCTATTATACTGATTGGTAGTGGTTCTGTAATAAATAAAAAAACAAGCAAAATTATCAATGTTAAAATAAAAATTACACTTTTATTTAAACCACCATTTTCTATAATAGACTTTTCTTCAGCCTGTATACTAATTTCCTGTGCATTAACAGGTAGAGATAATAAAAAAACCACTGCAAATATTAAAAATAAAATCAATAAATTTAATTTTTTATCTGTCACAATTACATCACCTCATTTTTCTTAAATATATTTTAACAAATTAATCTTATTTTTTCTATTAATTTGTTGATTCTTTAAATTCAGACTGGTACACTATAAAGAAGAAAAGACCATATATAATACTATTTGGAGGTGAGAATATGAATAAACTGAAAAATGAGTTTAAAAAGATGAGGCCCGATATTATAAGTGGTTTAACAACTGCAACTATCGCTCTCCCTCAGAATATGGCATATGCATTGATTCTGGGCATTAATCCGATTTATGGAATCTATGCTTCTATTTTTTCAATGTTTACAGCTTCTATTTTTAATCAATCTTCCTATATTATAGTTGGTCCAACAAATATGATGGCTGTTGCCCTCTACAGCAGTCTGCACAACTTTCAGGGAGAGAATTATTTAGAAATCATTTTTTTAACAACTTTTTTAATAGGTCTTTTCCAATTTTTGCTGGTCAGCTTTAATTTAAGTGAGCTAATCAAGTATGTTTCTCACCCTGTTGTAGTTGCACTTTCACATGGTGCTGCAGTTTTAATACTTTTTTCTCAAATAGAAAATTTTACAGGAGTTGCTGTCAGGGGTTCAAATATTCTAACAAAGGGATGGACATTTATAAATAATATTTCTCAAATTAACCTGATCAACCTTGGAGTTGGAACTGCAACTTTAATTTTAATCTACATTCTTCCCCGAATAAACAGAGAAATCCCAAAATATCTTTTCACTATTATAATTATATCTCTTTTTACAGCAGCTACAGGAATTAATGACTTTATTCCACTGGTGGGAGAAATCCCCAAAAAAATCATTGATTTTAATCTGGTTACTTTTGACTGGCATTTAATTGGTCAGCTGTATTCCAAAGCATTTTCTATAGCTCTGCTGGGACTGATACAGACCATGGCTGTTCTACAGGCACTTTCATTAAAAACAGAAGAAAAACCCGACTTTGATAGAGAATTCCGCAGCCAGGGTATATCAAATATGGTAATTTCTTTTTTCAGTGGATTTGCTATTTCCGCATCATTTTCCAATACTTTTGCCAATTTAGATGCTGGTGCCAGACAAAAAACCTCTCAATTCTTCTGTGCTCTTTCAATAATAATATTTATACTATTTTTTAGACCACTCATTTCTTATATACCGGTTTCTGTTCTGGCAGGACTGGTTATTTCTGCAGCAGCAGGAATAGTTGATTATAAGGCTATTATCAAAAATATGAAAACAACAAAGGGGGATGCCATAATATTCTGGTCAACATTTATTGCAGCTGTTGTACTGCCCAATCTTGACCAGGCAATATATTTTGGTGTAATAGTATCTCTTGTTGTAGTACTCCAAATTTCCAAAGAAGCCGATATTGATATGCTTTATTATGAAAAAAAAGATGATGATAAAGGATACCATCTGCATAATCTTGAACACAAAGATACAGATGAATCCAGTATTACTGCCCAGAAGGCCCGTGTTATAGATCTTAAAGGAGCTGTACATTTTAGTGCTGCAGATGATTTAAAAAGACAGCTCAACAAATTCTTTGAAAAAGATACAGATTATATTATTCGTCTGCGCAATGTAAGAAGAATCGATATTACAATTATTGGAGTTCTAGAAGAGTTTATTGATCGGGTTCAAAAAAGTGGAGGAGAGATAATGCTGACAGGTGTTAATAAAAGAATTTTAGATATTCTCCGCAATCTGGGGCTGGCGGAAAAAATTGGAGAACAGAATATCTATCTACCAGAAGAAGAATATTTTGCAGCAACAAATAAAGCTTTAGACTGTACTGATCACAGTAGAGAAAAAAAAGATTAGCAAACTTAATATAATTTACTCAATTTTTAGACTGTGTCCTTTATTTGAAGCAATAGTGCGGCCAAGCGAATTTATTTCTACAGCTATAGAACTGTGGTAGTATTCTTCATCTGTATTAATAGATGTTTTATTTGGATAAATCTGATATTTTTTTCTATAAATAGAATCAGTTACATTAGGCATAATAACATTTGCACCGGCTTTAAGAGCTTTTTTTCTTCCTTCAGGATCAATTGTGCCCAGTGCTGTAGTTGCAGGGATATGAACTTTAGGCATTAGAAGTCTACTAAGTGCGGTTACTTTTAAAGTCATTTCAACACTTCCAGTTTTCTTATCTTTGAGCGGAGTATTCCTGTGAGGTATAAATGGACCGGATCCCATCATGTCCAGATCTAAATCCTGGCATAAAAACAGATCATCAGCCAAAGTTTCTGCTGTTTGTCCCGGCAGATCTACTATAACTCCACTTCCAATCTGATAACCTATTTTTTTTAAATACCTGAGACAATTAATTCTATTTTCAAAGTTCATTCCTGGATGATATTTTTTATAAAGTGTTCTGTCTGCAGTCTCATGTTTTAAGAGATATCTATCTGCTCCAACTTTTTCCCAGAGCAAATAATCAGCAAAACTTCTCTCTCCCACACTTAATGTCACAGCAATATCTGCTCTATTTTTAATTTCTTCTATGATATCTGCTAAATCTTCTGCTGGATAATTATCTTCACCTGACTGAAGAACAACGGTTCTATATCCTAAATCTGCCGCCTTAAGAGCTGTATTTATTATCTCATCTCCTGTTAATCGGTATCTTTCTAAACTTCTATTATCTTTTCTTAAACCACAGTAATAACAGTTTTGTCTGCAGCAGCTGGAAAATTCTATAATTGCCCTGAGGTGAACTTTTCTCCCGAAAATTTCCTGTCTTTTCTCATCTGCTTTTTTAATTAAATATTCCAAATTTGAAATCTTTTCTGAAAGCAAAAATATAATTTCATTTTTAGTCAGCTGTGCTGTTTTATAAGCTTTATCTACAGTTTCTTCAACTTTATTTTTTGCCAAATTTACCACCTCTTAAGCTGTATTGAGTTAAAAACATTATTTTTTGAAATCATTCCATAGTTTTAATGCTTCTGGAAAAGGCTCTAATGCTCTATCCAGTATGCCGTGCAGCCAGGCAATTCCCATACCATAATTAATAACAGGTATACCGGCAGCTTCAGCCTCTTTAATTCTGCTCATAACTTCTTTTCTATTCAACATACAGCCTCCACAGTGGAGCATCACTTTATACTCGTCTAATTTGTCAGGAAACTCTCTACCAGCAGTATGATCAAACTCGATATCTTTTGATATTTTTTTATGGATCCAGTTGGGAATCTTTACTGTTCCTATATCATCATGCTGTCTGCGGTGGGTACAGGCTTCTGCAATCAAAACTTTATCGCCAGCCTGCAGTTCTGACATAGCCGCTGCTCCACGAACAAAAATACTGAGATCTCCCTTATATCGCGCAAAAAGAATTGAAAATCCTGTGAGCAAAATATCATCCGGTACATATTTAGAAACCACGCCAAAAGCCTGTGAGTCTGTTACAACTATTTTGGGCTTTTGTTTGAGTTTATTTATTTCAGTTTTAATTTTTTCTTTTTTACTGATTACTGCCGTTCCATTATGATCCAGTATATCTCTTATTGTTTGGACCTGTGGAAGTATCAATCTACCTTTAGGTGCAGCACTATCAATAGGAGTAACTAAAACCACAATGTCTCCTGAATCAATTAAATCTCCTATGATTGTGCTTTCACTTATATCATCAGGTAACTTTTCTGCAATTAATTCTCTTACTTTATCTATGTTTTTATCTTTTTCTGCACTGATAAAAATATAGTCGATTTTTTTCTTTTGCAAAAGTTTTTTTATTGTATTTTTTTTACTTTTAAAATTTCTATCTTTTAACAAGTCAATTTTCTCAGCCTTATCAAAAAGATCTATTTTATTAATAACTACTATAAAAGGAATATTTCTTTTTTTGAATTCATCAATTAGACTCTTTTCATAATCTCCAGCACCATCTAAAGCAGATATTATAAGAACTGCTGTATCTGTCCTCCGCAAAACTTCTCTTGTTTTTTCTATTCTTTTTTTGCCTAATTTGCCGGTATCATCTATTCCTGCTGTGTCTATTATAACCACAGGCCCAACAGGATGGAGTTCCATTGCTTTATAAACCGGGTCAGTGGTTGTCCCCGGCTGATCTGAAACAAGAGATAAATTTTGATTTGTTAATTTATTTACAAGGGTAGACTTACCAACATTTCTCCTGCCAAATATCGCTATGTGTGGTCTTTCTCCTTTAGATGTTGAATTCATAATTATTCCTCTCCTGTTTAATAAAAATATTTTTTTAAATTTCAACTGTTGTAAGAGCTGATTTTAAATTTATACCTTTTAAATTTCCCAATTTTCCTGTCATTGCACCAATATCATCCGAAGTACCTTCAACAATTAATGATATTATCGACAAACCATATTTTTTTGATGGTATACCCATTCTCCCCATTATAATATCTCCATAACTGCTCAAAATTTCATTTAATTTATCACTTACTTCTTTTCTATTTTCAACAACAATTCCAACAACTCCAATTCTTTTATTCATAATTTTCTCCTTCTCTGAATTAAGTCAGTAAATTTGTAGACTGTTTTTAACTTCTATCACTTTCACTATAATAAAAATCCCTGCCGCAGATAAGACAGGGATTTAAATGATCTATTTCTTTCTCCCTTATTTTCAGGTTCTCCCTTAAACTGAGGAAAAACAGTTCTTATTATAATCCTTTCTTCAGGCCGGCACAGCCCTCAAATCAGATATATTTTATATTATTATACAATAATCATTGCTTATGTGCAACTATTCACATAGAAAAATATTAGTTTGCTTTTTCTCTGGGCATTTCCGTATTCTCAAATTCAGAGGATCTATTTTCCAAAAAATTATCCTCATAATCATCATATATTTTACTAACCAGTGATACCATACCCAGCAGAGCAATAACATTAGGAATAACCATAATACCATTAA
Organism: Bacillota bacterium; assembly: GCA_051747745.1. Taxonomy (GTDB): domain Bacteria; phylum Bacillota; class Halanaerobiia; order Halanaerobiales; family Halanaerobiaceae; genus QPJE01. The sequence goes on from JBNJGL010000029.1 coordinate 26,036, forward strand.
ATGTATCCGCCATTTCCCAGATTACAGGAACTTTCATTGTTGCTCCCAGAACAATACAGATTACTACAATCCATCGATAAACTTTAATCTTAGCTTTTCCAAATAAATATTTTATATTAACTTCTCCAAAATAATACCAGCTAATAATTGTTGTAAAAGCAAAAAAGAAAAGACCTACAGCTACAAATTTTTCTCCCAGTCCGCCCAGCGATTGAGCAAATCCGGCCTGAGTCATTGCTGCACCTCGGAGGGCTTCACTTTTGAAAACTCCACTTGTAATTATTACCAGTGCTGTCATTGTACAGACAACAAAAGTATCAAAAAATACACCAAAAATAGCTACAAGTCCCTGCTGTGCTGGATGATTCACTTTAGCAACAGCATGTGCATGTGGAGTAGAACCCATACCTGCTTCATTAGAAAACAGCCCTCTGGCAATACCATAGCGAAATGCCTGTTTCATTGATACACCGATCACTCCACCAGTAGCAGCAGTTGGATTAAATGCACCATAAAAAATCATTTTCAGGGAAGGAATAATACTTTCATAATTTATTAATATTACAACAAGACTTGCCAGAAAATACATTACTGCCATAAACGGAACTACCATCTCTGTAATATTAGCTATTCTCTGCAGTCCACCTATTACAACAAGACCAACTAAAACTGCCACAACAATTCCAACAATTAATGTTGATAGTCCAAATGCTTCTGATACTGCTGTAGCAATTGAATTTGATTGAACCATATTACCTACTATTCCAAGAGCAAGAACAATCGAAACAGCAAACAGTCCGGCAAGTGATTTGCTTCCCAGTCCATTTCTTATATAGAAAGCCGGCCCACCTGTCATTTCACCACCAACTTCTTCTTTATATTCCTGGCCCAAAACTGCTTCAGCAAATATTGTTCCCATACCAAAAACGCCACTAATCCACATCCAGAATATAGCTCCAGGTCCTCCTGCAGCTATAGCTGTCGAAACCCCAACAAGATTTCCTGTTCCAACCTGGGCAGCAATTGCAGTTGCAAGAGCCTGAAATGAAGAAATACCTGTTTCATCAGCTGTAACAGACTTATCAAACATTTTTCCAAAAGTTTCTTTAAATGCATCTTTAAGTCTTCTAATCTGAATAAATCTTAATTTGAGGGTAAATAAAACACCTGTTCCCAGAAGTAAAATCATCATTACTGGGCCCCATAAAATACCATTAACATACTGAAAAAAAGCCATTACCATCTCTCCTTTTTAAATTTTTGTTATATAATAATATATATTGAGAAATAAATCACAAATTATATTATAAATAAAATTATACTTTTTTGCAAATATAATTATCGTTTGGATTACTATTAATTTTTGCCAAAAAAATATTTGATCCTGTAGAAAAATGGAAATGAAGGTCGGGAATCCCGACCTGTAATCATCTCTTATTTTTATCAATATTAATAACAAAAGTATCCTGATTACCTTCTATAATTACTTTTTCGTGATCAAATAATTTATAGATTTTGTCACCGGGTTTATAATGAGGAACTCCTTTTTTAGAAACATTATCTTTAGACAAGATAATACCTCCCAACTTATATTTTTTATAAATATAATCATTTCAAAAATAAATTAAGAAATATTACAATAATCGACTTCAGACTGCAAAAATTTACAAGAAATATTTATTATGATATAATTTAATTGGATAAAGCATTTAGTAGAGAGTACCGTAATATTTTTGGAAAATAATAAATTAAAACACCTTATTTTTCACCTCTACCCTCCTTTCTGAATTAATTTTATTATTTACAATCCTATATGTTTTATAAAATTATTAATTCATTACATGTACAATTATATTGTTTTTTATAAACATTGTCAAGTGATATCTAAATTCAAAATCAGTGTGGAAACGGGGAATAATAATGGACAGAAAAACTGTTGTGAAAAATATTAAGAAGATTAGAAAAGAGTATAATTTGACACAACAACAGCTGGCAGAAAAAATTGGAGTGGGCAGATCCACTATAGCATTAGTGGAAAGCGGTAGAACAAATCCAACCGAACATTTTCTGCACAGCATTTCCAGGGAATTAGGAATAAGACTGGAATGGCTGAAAACATCTCAGGGAGAAATGTTTAAAGATGATGAACAGATCGTTCAAGAATGTATAAATATAATAGGTGATTATAAAAAAGCTGAAAAAGCTTTTTTAAATGTCTTGATAGAATATTTTCAGACTGAAAACTGCAGTGATTCTGATTTTTATTCTTCACTAATAAAACTGCAGAATATTTACCAGACTGAAGATAGGGATACTAAAGGATATATTTCTGTGCTTCTTAAAAAAACATTTTCTGATTACATAGAGTGAAAATTAAAACTCCCCTTTCAAGGGGAGTTTATAGTTATTATATTTATTTTTCACTGTCTTCTTCACTGCTGAGCCTTTCCAGCTTCATCTTAACATTTTTTAAGTGTCTGTACATCAGAACAGATGCTTTTTTGCTGTCCTGATTCTTAATTGCTTCCAGGATTATTCTGTGTTCTTCTACTTTTTTTCTTATTCGAAGTGGAAAAAAAGTCTCATTTATTTCATGACTTTTCTTAGAGACTTCAGAGGTGTAATCTATAAGGAAATTCAAAGTCTCTTCCAGAACTTTATTTTGAGAAGCTTTTGCAAGCATACGGTGAAAGTGAAGATCGGCTTCATTATTTTTGCTCTTGCTGTTGTTTTCAATTTCATCAACAATATTTTCCAGCATATAGAGCTGTTTTTCCGTTCTTCTTTCTGCTGCAAGTCTGGCAATAGAAGGTTCTATTACCATCCTTGCCTCTACCACTTCTGATGCATTGAGATTTTCACTGCTTATATTATGTTTGTTTATATACCCTTCAAATACATCGGAAGACATATCTGCTATATATGTTCCATCTCCTCTTTTAGAAACAAGGAAACCCAGCATTTCAAGCAGCCTAATCGCTTCTCTGATACTGTTTCTGCTTACATCAAAAAGTTCAGTCAAACTTCTTTCAGAAGGTATTTTGTCTCCTGGCTTTAAATT
>JBNJGL010000030.1:0-3894 GCA_051747745.1 Bacillota bacterium
AATCTATCTGGTGCATAACTAACTATCTGGCTGAGCCTTTTATTTCCTCCTCCAGTTACCCATATAATTTTATCTATTCCGTATTTATCAAGTTCTTTAACCCACATATCTGCAAGCTCTTTATCTGTATATTCTTTTTTATCAGGTTCAGCAAAATTCCAGGCATTTCTCCACTGCATTTGTGCTTTAGAGACTTTTCTGTTTTTCTGCATCCTATCTATTTCTGCTTTTTTTTCTTTGCTAACCAGATGTTCCATAGGTGATTCTTTGACTGGAAAATGAGCATGTGAATCAATAATTTTTATTCCTGCATACATTTTTTATCACTATCCTTTCAGGCCTGTTAAGGCAATACCTTCAACAATCTGTTTCTGGAAAATGAGAAAAACAATTAAAACAGGTATTGTTGCAACTGAAGCTCCTGTCATAACCATCTCCCATTCTGTTTGAAATTCACCGGAAAAAAATGCAAGTCCAACTGGAAGTGTATATATGGAATTATCACTGGAAACAATTAATGGCCACAGAAATGCATTCCAGTTTCCTAAAAAGGTAAAAATAGCCAGAGCAGAAATAGCCGGTTTTACCAGCGGCATTGCAATTTTATACCAGATCTGAAATTCATTTAAACCATCTATTCTGCCTGCATCAATAAGATCATCAGGAACACTCTCAAAAAACTGCCTCATTAAAAAAGTTCCAAAACCTGTCATTATACCCGGAAACATAATACCCCAGTAAGTGTTAATCCAGCCAAGCTCGCGGGACATATTATACCAGGGTATTACAAGCATTTCAGTTGGAATCATCATTGTGGACAGAATTAAAATAAAAATTAATTTTTTTCCTGGAAAATCAAATTTACAGAGAGTATAACCAACCAGTGAATCAAAAAAAAGCACCGAAGCAGTTACTGCAAATGCAACTACAAAAGAATTCAAAAACCAGCGGGGAAAATTACTGGCTGATAATAATCTTGCATAATTATTAAAAGTTGGCTGATCTGGAATAATAGACAGGCTGAACACATTCCATGGCTGTTTAAATGAAGTAGAAACCATCCAGATAAAGGGGAATATCATCATGATTCCCCCAATTGTAAGTAATATATATGCTATAATATGTTTTTCTTTAATAAATTTAATCATTTTTATTCAACACCTTCAGCTGAAATAGTGTAATAATAAAGATAATAGCAAAAAGTACAACTGTCATTGCTGCTGCATATCCCATTTCAAATCGTCGGAAAGCACTGTTGTAAATATATAGGACAAGTGGTTTTGTAGAATTAAGTGGGCCACCTTCACCCTGATAGGTCATGTTATAAACCTGTGTAAATATCCTGAGGTAACGTATTGAACCTGTAACAACCAGGAATATAATTGTCGGCCTTAAAAGAGGAATAGTTATATTAAATAATTTCTGCATATTGCTGGCCCCATCAATATCTGCTGCTTCATAAAGATACTGAGGTATCCCTTTTAAACCTGCCAGAAAAATTATTATCTGAAATCCCATCTGTACCCAGATGGTTGGCGCAAGAATAGAAGGCAGAGCCTGAGTTGTTGAATTCAAAAATGGCTGCTGAGCAATTTCGGCCTGAGAAAGCATATTATTAATAAAACCCAGCGGTACAGGTTGATATAGCCACCTCCATACCCAGGAGACTGCAACAAGAGATGTTAAATATGGTATAAAATATAATGTTCTGTATATACTAACACCTTTAGTTAATTTATTAATATTATAAGCAATAACAAAGCTTAAAAATAAATTGATTGGAAGACCATAAACAACATATTCAAGTGTGTTGCCGAGTGTCTTCCAGAATACTTTGTCAGAAAAAAGTTCTCTGTAATTTTCAAGCCCAATGAAATTTTTGTTGGCCGAAACAATATCCCAATCTGTAAGTGAAATATAAAAGGAATTGAATGTGGGGTAAAAACGCACACCAATATAAAAAAGCAGTGGAACAATTAAAAATACATATCCCCATACTGCCTGTTTCTGCTTTATTGACAGTTTTTCAAAAAATTCTTTAAACACTAATATCACCCCATAACTTAAAAATGGGAGGAGGAAATCCCCCTCCCACAAAGTTTCTAATTATTATTTACTGTCTGCTTTTTCGTAGTATTCATCTAATACTTTCTGCTCGGTTTCTGCTGCTTCATCTACTGCCTCTTTAATAGCTGCGTCTTCTAACATAACTCTGTCAAAGGCATCTATCCATACCTGACGCTGGGACACTTCGTCAACAAAATAAGTTGCATGTGCATAGTCAAGTCCTTTAATAAATGGACCATATTTAGGATCATTAATATTCTCATCAGTAAATGCTGCAGACGGTTTTGCAGGTAATTCACCTACATTTTCTAACCACAACTCCATTGCTTTATCTGAAGTTAAGAATTTGAGGAATTTAATGGAAGCTTCAAGCTCTTCTCCTTCTGTAAAGCTTGTAATTCCATTTGCCCAGAAAGAAGCGAAATTAGATTGTACTCCATTGTGGCTTGGAAGTTCAGCTACAGCATAATCAAGTCCATTAACTTTATCGAGAGTACCAAGTCTAAATGAACCGTCAACTGTCATTCCAAGTCTCTGAGCTTTAAATGCTGTAACATCATCGGTCATAAAGTCAACTTCTCCAACTTCATGCTTTTGAGCTAAATCCATATAAAATTCAAAAGCATCATATCCTGGCTGAGAATCATAGAGGACTTCTCTATTATCATCACTGTAAGGCTGACCTCCAAACTGGCGAATCAAAACTTCTCTAACCCAGTGGTGATTCTGACCTCTCAGAGAAGTGTGAAAACCCGACTGAAGTAGATTGCCAGCATTATCTCTTTTTGTAAGTTTGTTTGCATATTCTACAAATTCATCCAGATTTTTGGGCGGCTGCTCCGGATCCAGACCTGCTTCTTCAAATAATCTCTTGTTGTAGATAAGAGCCAGAGAACGAACTGCAGTTGGTAAAGCATAATAGTGATCTTTAATCTTTGCTGCAGAAACAAGAGAAAAGAATTCTTCTTCAATATCTGCTGGTGCAAAATCAGAATGTGGAAGAGGTCTTAAATATCCAGAATTAATATAAAGCGGCAGCCATCCATAATAAAGGTTAATTATATTTGGGCCTGTACCTGATGGTACAGATGCTGCAACCTTTGTATTGTAATTTTCATAAGGAAAAGTTTCATGTTTAATTTCAATATCTGGATTTTCTTCTTCGAACATATCAATCAACTGATCAATAGTCTCTTTCTTGGTTTCATAAAAATACTGCCAGTAAGTAATTTCTACCTTCTCCGCTGCTGCAGAAAGAGTAAATCCAAAAGCCAGTGTTAAAATTAGTAATAACATTAAAAATCTTTTCATTATCCACCCTCCATCATTTTATTTTTACTTGACATAATTATTATACAATTTTGAATTTACTTTTGTCAAGACTTTTAAAAATAAATTAAATAACTAAATTTTCTGCTTCCACTTGTCAAAAACAAAGGACGCGGCTGCTTTAAGTTGAAATTCGCACTTTCTTGTTGTTGTTTTAACTTCAAGATCTTCTACTATATTGGCAAAAGTAATTTGAGAAAGATCTTTTTTAAGATCATCAAAAAAACTGCTGTCAAAGATATTAAAACGCCCACCTATTATTAACAGTTCTGGGTCAAATATATTCACCAAATTAGATATCCCAATTACTATATATCTGTACGCTTCTTCTATAATATTATTTGCAAGATAATCATTTTTATTAGCAGCAAGCATCATATCTTCGAAGTTAAAAGGTCCTTCTTTAATATCCTGAATTATACTTTCTTCTCCTTTTTCTATACGTTCATTAAATGTGCTCTCCAGTTCTGATATAGACGCTATAGACTCCAGACAGCC
>JBNJGL010000030.1:3994-17639 GCA_051747745.1 Bacillota bacterium
ACAATGGTAAAGATCGTTGTATGAGAAACATTTAATTTATCTGTCAGTTCAGCTCTGGAAATAGGCTGATTATCTATTATTTCATTTAATATTAAAAATTGATTATTTTTTTTCAATGTTTTTGTGTTGCTGATCTTCATATGAACACCTCTTTTCTGCTTCAATTATATTTTATCAGGGTTCAAAACTTTTTTCAAGAGCTTTAATAAGTTTAATTTCTTTATTTTTTGAAAAAATGTAATATTTAATCTAGTTCCATCTGTGAATATATTATACCACCGATAACAGCTGTAACTGGTGCTACTAATATTAAGCCAAAACTTCCAACCAGTGTATTTAAAATTTCTGCTGCTACAAATCTCAGGTTTAAGATATTAATTGTTGGAGTACCCTGTGCTACTAAAAGAAGCAGTAGTGTTGTATAGCTTCCAGAATATGCAAGCAGTAATGTTGTAGTCATTGTCCCAATAACAGCTCTTCCAACAGTAAAACCGGATTTAATATGTGGCCATAATTTAATATCTTTCCTATTTAACTTTATTTCTGCCATAGATGCTGAAATATCCATCGCTATATCCATTACCGCTCCAGAACTTGCTATAAATATTCCTCCAATAAATATTGAAGTTAGATCTAAGTGCTCATAACCAGCATAAAGTAATGTTTCGGAAAATTCTTTAACTGCTCCTTCTATTTTCATTAAGTTAGCAAAGTAGATTGCCAAAAAAGCAGTTAAGGCTACCCCAGTCATCGAACCTAAATATGCAACTAAACCTCTCAGTGAAACCCCTCCAATTAAAAATATGATCGCAAATGTAATTGTACTTACTGCTCCAAAAGCTATTAATATTGGATTCCACCCTGCTAAAAAAGAAGGAAGAAGTATTTTCCAGATTACTGCCCCTGTAAAAACAAACGAAAGAGCTGCTTTAATACCTGTTAATCCTGCAAATAAGATTAAAAGCAGAGCAAATACTACTAGTAAAATAATTTCTATCTCAATTCTATAGTGATCTACTGCTGTAGCTCCAGCTATTTCACTCTGGTCATTTAACCTTAAAGTAACTAAAACTTTATCTCCTTTTTTAAAAATGCCGTCTAACTGCATAGATCCTGAAAGATAATTTACTACTTTTGTATTTTTCCCTTTAAATTTACTATCTAGTATTTTTGCTTCAAAATACTGTTCACCTGTTTTTACTAAACCTGATTTTAATAAATTTTTATTGTCTACTTCTAAAACTTCTGCTTTAACACGCAGAGAATTGTCACTTTTTGCAATTTCTGGCATATCTCCTGCCGATCCTAAAATCATCCCTTTTACCGGTAATAAAAACAGAAGAATAATGGACAAAAGAACAAAAAAGATTAATATTAGATCACTTATTTTAAAATAATGTGTTTCCTTAAGATTATTCCAATTCAGTTTCAACAATTTTTAACAGCTCCTTTTTTTATTGTTAATAGATACGAATAAATATCCCGCAAATATTTGCGGGATATTGTTTTTAAGTGTATTATTCTACTTTTTAAATACCTATCTAAATCATACTGAATTACCTTAATTTATTTTATAGGTTTATTGCCTGGATTAATTTATTGAAGATATCTGTATTATCATAATATCCATCAAATAAATCATACCCCTGACCTAATGCATAAATTGGTGCAGGAACTCCAGTGTGCTTATAACTTCCCCAGCTTACTCCGGCTCTGTTATTCAGAATATGAGTCAATGTTACTGTAAGTGGTTCATAACCCCCATATAATATATATGTTTCTTCATCATTTGCTTTTTCTTCTTCACCATATATTGATCTTGCAAAAGCTTTTTCTAACAATTCTTTTTCTCTTTCACTCCAGCTGCTTAAACCAAAATATTTCTCTATTTCATCTTCTAAATCTTTAAGTTCTGCATTTTCTGAATTTGTTTTTTCCTTATATGGTTTTAATACATTATGATCAAACCATTCAAAAGAAACTTTCTGGTTAGAAAATACATCAAAAGCTGTTTCATAACCTGTTCCGGCCCAGCCAAGAGTTAATCCACCACATTCGTGATCACCAGTAACAACGATCAGTGTTTCTGTTGGATGCGCATTGTAAAATTTAACTGCTTCTGCTACTGCTCTATCAAAGGCAATAGTATCATATATATTTGTTACTGCATCATTAGCATGACCAGCCCAATCAATCTTTCCTCCTTCTACCATCATAAAAAATCCTTCTGGATTATCTAATAATTCAATACCTTTTCTTGTAAATGATGCAAGGTCAAGTTCTTCCTGAGATCGGTCAATTTCATAATCAAAAGCTCCACCAGCAAATCCTTTTTGATATGCAAAAACTTTCTTAGGAGATTTATTTAATTCACTGAAATTTTGAGGATTTTCACCTGCATTGATTGTTAACCAACCTTTTTGTGACATTATTTCGGGAACTGATGCTTCTCCATCTGGTGTGCAGTCAACTCTCGGCATACCTCCAGCGATGTAATCAAAATTACTTTCTGCCATCTGCTGTCCTATTTTGTAATATTCTCCTCTATTTGGAACATGAGCATAGTAGGCGGCTGGAGTGGCATGGTCGATAGTAACTGAAGATACAATACCAACTTTCATCCCTGCTTCTTTAGCAAGTTCTGCAATTGACTTAACAGAATTGGAATTAGAATCGACCCCAACATAACCGATATTTGTCTTTACACCAGAAGCCATTGCTGTAGCCGATGCTGCACTTCCTGTTATAAAACGGTCATTCGCATATGTAGTCTGCATTCCCTGGCCTGGAAAAGAAGTAAAACTCAGCTGCTGCTGACCAATTTTACCTTCCTGTGAAGCAAGAAAAGCCTCTGCTGCTGCAACCTGTGGATTTGCCATACCATCACCGACAAACATAAAGACATATTTAGCAGATGAAGCAAGTACTGAAGATGCTGTGATAAAAACAAGTAATAGCATTAAAACAGAAATTAAAATTAGTGACTTTTTTCTTAATTTCATTACTTAAATTTCCCCCTTTAATTTTTATATTAATTAACTTCATCTACAATTCTAATCTATCTTTATGAAATTCAGATTACAATAAAATAAAATTCATGTTAAATAAAAAAATCCATCTCTAAAAGATTCTAAAGATGAATTTTTCAATCCTTATTATAGTGGATTTAATATTTGGATTTATTATCTTTAAAATTTCAAACTTATAATTTTAGAACTAATATATTTCAATTTCTATATTTTTCATGTCTTTTTTTAATAAATCTGCAATTTTCTCAAGTCTTTCTCTGGGGAGCTTTTTGATATCTGAGATTGCACCAGGTCTATCAAGAGAATTTAATTGAACTTTTTCTGGATTAATCTTTTTAATAACTTGTTTAAATAACTGAAGTTCTACTTCGTTATCATTAATTCCAGGCACAAGAAAAATTTCCAGCCACATTTTACCCTTCTGTTCTTTACGTAAGGAAATAATATTTTCAATTACTTCTTTAATATCAATATCCAGATGTGGTCTATCAATTTTAGCAAAAGCTTCGACTGAAACTCCATCAAGAGAGGGAACAATTAAATCAAATTCTTTTATCTCTTCCCTAACTTCTTTATTCAAAAGAGTGCTGTTTGTCAGCAGTGCTGTCTTATACTGGGGAAAATCATTTTTAATAAAGTTTAATATTTCTCCTAGACCGCTGTGTAAAGTTGGTTCTCCAGACCCAGAAAATGTTATATAGTCCAGTTCCGGACTCTCCTTTAAATAGCTTGATAATTCTTTTAAAACATCTTCTGTCTCTACATATTCTTTTCTTTTTAATGTCAGTTCCTTTGTTGGTCCACATTCACAGTAAATACAGTCTAAACTGCAGATATTATAGGGAAATAAATCAACTCCCAGTGAGCGGCCCAATCTGCGGGAATTGACTGGCCCATATAAATGTTTATATATCATTTTTTGCTCCTTTCTTTATAAGAATTATTATATTATTTAATCTCCACTATATATTATTGTATTATTAATTTTTATCATGTTCAATAAAAAACTCCGGATGTGGTAATACACCCGGATTTAAACTTAAAACTTGCTGTATTCATACCATAAAGGATGGTTATATCTGTTAATCTATTTCACTGAAAAGATTCTTAAAAAATTGAATATTATTTTATTTCTGCTTCCATTTTTTCTAATGCCTGCTTTAAATCTGCCAGAATATCTTCTATATTTTCAACACCAATTGACAGCCTTACCTGCCCTTCATGAATTCCCACTGCTGCTCTTTCTTCTGGTGTCATATCAAAATGACTCATCGAAGGAGAATGCTGAATTAATGAATCTACATTTCCCAAACTTGTAGCAAGATTAATAACTTCCACACTGTTCATTAATGCTTTACCTGCATCAAATCCTCCTTTAAGATCAAAACTGATCATGCCACCAAATCCGCGCATCTGTTTTTTAGCTAACTCATGCTGAGGATGTTCTTTTAATCCTGGATAGTATACTTTTTCTACTGCAGGATGTTCTTTTAAAAACTCAGCAGCTATCTGTGCATTTTCACAGTGGCGCTCCATTCTTAATTCCAGTGTCTTCATGCCCTGCATAACAAGCCATGCATCAAATGGAGAAATAACTGCTCCAAATGTCTGGAGCTGCGGCATTCTGGCTTTTTTAATGAACTCCTTACTGCCGACTATAACACCTGCTACAACATTACCGTGGCCGCTTAAATATTTTGTGGCACTGTGAACAACTACATCTGCTCCCAGATCTAAAGGATTTTGAAGATATGGTGAAGCAAAGGTACTGTCAACTATTACTTCTGCACCATTTTTATGTGCAGATTCAGAAATTGCTTCAATATCACTAATCCTTAAAATTGGATTGGCAGGTGTTTCAATATAAACAGCTTTTGTGTTAGGTTGGAATGCTTTTTCTACAGCATTAATGTCTGAAGTGTCAACCAGAGTAACCTCAACACCATAATCTCTTAAAACCTGTTCAATTAGAGCAAATGTACATCCATAGAGAACATCACCTGCAATAATATGGTCTCCTCCTTTTACCAGAGTCATAATAGCGGTTGAAATTGCAGCCATTCCAGACCCAACGGCAAGACCAGCTTCACCATTTTCCAGTTTTGCTACTTTGTTTGCAAGTTCAGCTTCAGATGGACTGCGAAAACGTGTATATGTAAATCCTGCTTCCTGATTCTGATTTAATCTAATTGCTTCATCAACATTTTCTAATACAAATGTAGAGGTTTGATATATTGGACTGGCATGTGCACCTGTCCTGGGATCGTGTTCCTGCCCTACATGAATTGCTTTTGTTCCAAAACCAAATTTTTTTTCCTTCATTTTTATTGCCTCCTGTAATTAAATATAAATTGCAAATATTATTAATTTACTGTTAACTGTTAACTGTTAACTGTCGACAGTTAGTATTATTATACTTCTCTCTTCATAACTAAAATCCTCTTTTTTTTGAAATTTTTTTGGAATTTATTATAAACCCTCGATATGTCTTTTTAATGCTTTTTTGCAATTTTCTGCATCACCGGATTGAAGATAGGCAATAATATCATAATGGGTTTCTGCAGTATTTGTTAAATCACCAGTTAATTCAGTGTCAAATAACATTGCAAATTGGAGTTGAATATAGAGGTCAAAAAGAATCTTTACTCTGCGGGGGCTGTTTGCTTTTTTCCAGATATATCTGTGAAAACTGAGATCTTTTTCATTTATTTGAAACATTTTATCAGTAAACGTAAGATCTGAATCAGCAATTTTCATCATCTCATCTACTATACTTTCTAAATGTTTAAAATCTGCTTCACTCAATTTTTCTTCCTCAACTATTTTATCAATTAAACTGTTTTCCAGAGAAAGACGTATACTATAAATTTCCTTAATATCATCTAAAGTTAATTCAACAACATAGCTTCCTTTTCGCGGAACTTGCTTTACAAGTCCATGGCTCTGCAGTTCTTTAATTCCTTCTCTAATTGGCGCTCTGCTGATATTTAATTCTTCTGCAACTTTTACTTCATTTATCCTGTCTCCCGCTTTATATTCTCCGGTCAATATTTTACTTTTTAAATATTCTACTGCAACATCTTTAAGACTCTGTTTTAAATAATTTGAATCTACAGACATGGGACACCTCCATGAGTTTTATTGTGAAAATAAATTTTCTGTCGTCTGTCGACTGTTTCCATTATTCAACAATTATTTTGCAAATCCTTTTTTATAAAGCTGTTTTTTTGAAAAAATTATATTTTTATTTTTAGAGGCAGTAAAGTCTAATTATTTGTTCTGCAGCTTCTTCCAGTAATAAATCAGCTTGTTTTACTGCATTTGTTAAACTAATTGGTTCTTTTATAATACTGAATACTGCATCAATTCCATGTCTGTTCACTTCTTTATAACCTGCTCCCAGTGATCCGGCAGCAGCTATAACATCAACACCTTTTTTTTTCGCTCTTCTGGCTGCTCCATAAGCTGCTTTCCCAGAAATTGTCTGTCTGTCTATTTTCCCTTCACCTGTAATTAATAAATCTGCATCACTGAGGTAGCTGTCAAAATTAACTGTATCTAGCACGATTTCTATTCCAGGTTTGAGTTCAGCATTTAAAAATGCAGCCATTCCTCCACCCAGTCCACCTGCTGCCCCACTTCCAGATATTTTCTGAATATCAAATCCTAATTCACTTTTAATTACAGCAGCAAACTTTTTCATATTCCTGTCCAGAATTTCAATCATCTTCTCGTCTGCCCCTTTTTGTGGGCCATAGACATATGCAGCACCATTTTCTCCGTAAAAAGGATTATCAACATCACAGGCAGTTACAATTTTTACTCCTTTTAAATTTTCTTTTAGATTACTCAAATCTATTTTTTTTATTTTAGAAAGATTTTTCCCTCCAAACTCTATCTCTTTTCCATTTTTATCATAAAAATGGGCGCCTAAAGCCTGGGCCAGCCCTACACCTGCATCATTTGTAGCACTACCTCCAATAGCAACAATTAACTTTTTCGCACCTTTTTTAACTGCATCAAAAATTAATTCTCCAGTACCATAAGTTGTTGTCAGCAGCGGATTTTTTTCTTCTGAAGAAAGAAGTGTAATACCAGATGCTTCCGCCATTTCTACAACAGCAGTTCCATTATCGAGCAGAGCATATTCTGCCATAATTTTTCTTCCCAGAGGATCACTCACTTCTTTTGCAGTTATCTTTCCACCAACTGCATCAACAAGTGCCTGCATAGTTCCTTCTCCTCCATCTGCCAGTGGAACTTTAAAAGTCTCAATAGTCTGATCAAAATTTTTTATTCCTCTTTCTACAGCTTCGGCAGCTTCCAGAGCGGTTAAAGAACCTTTAAAAGAATCTGGAGCTATTAATACTTTCAAGATACAACACCACCATTTCCTTTATGCGAGAATTTTAACTAAACATTTATTACCTATAAAATTATAAATCAATTTATATTTCTGGATACAGCTGTTTCCCGCCCTAAAAAGAGCGGGATTTAATAAAATCACTTCATATAATTGATAAGATTTGCTTTTTGATCTATGAAGGTCTCAATTAGGCTTTTTTTGGCTGTAAAAAGTGTTGTCACTCCAGGGCCATGACCCATTTTAATACAATCACTGTGAATTACTACTCCAATTGTTCCTGCTCCGCGTTTATACTCTCTTCCATATGAATTATCACAATCTTTAAGATATACTATATCGCCAAGACGAAGTTTATCAATTCCCAGTTCTTTTATTAATTCAGCATCACCTGTGGTAATATCATAATCTCCTCTTCCAGCTGAAGCAGCACCTATACCAGATCCCATTATTTCTCCGGGTATTTCTGCAGCAACACCTATTTTAAATTTGCCATCCGCTTCTTCAATATTCAGCTTTTTTAATAAAACCGGATCAATATTAAAGACTTTAATCTCTGGATAATCCACAAGTTTTATTCCCTGTCCATATGCTTTAACGAGTATCTCATCACCAATCTTCATCTTTTCCAGATCTTCAGGTGCAAAATATATTAAAACATGATCAATACCACCATGTGTACCGGTTACAAATCCTTCTGCACCTTCAGCCTGACCACTTACAACTCTGGCTTTATTTCCAACACAGGCCAGAGAAGCCAGCCCCAAATTTTCTGCTTCTTTATTCTTATCGACTATCTTCATACTCACCCCTGGTTCAATATGGTCACCAGCCCAGCCAAAAGCTGGATCACCAATACTTACATTGTAGGTTATTCCTCCGGTCGCAGGTAATATATTTGCCATACCTTCCCTGTCAACTCTGTAAGGAGAAGTTCCCGCCTTTGGATGAGCAATAATCCCCTGTACGGACTGCATAACTAGCCTATCTTCGTTAAATTTCATTTTTTTCCTCCTGTATTAAATATTTTTATTGATTACAAAACATATTACTTTTAAAGTTTTAATACTGTATTTTCCCAAAAAATAACTCCATGAAATATTTTGCCGAAAAGATTTACTCTATCTGAAAATTTAGTTTATTCCATTGTATCACAAAATCTTTGTTCTTTATAATAAGATCGAAATCTAAAAACTTCCTTTAAACTGATATTTTTAAGTAATATTTAAACCTTTATCTCTATTTAAATTTAAAAATATAAGCAGAACAAGTGATGCTATCGGTAAAATCAAAATTATCCTTATTGAATACATAATATTAAAACTATCTGCTATATAACCCAGTCCAGTGGCCCCCAGGGCTCCTAACCCTGAACCAAAACCAGTCATTAATCCTGCCGCAAGACCGGCTTTCCCGGGCATAATCCGCTGACCTAATATTACGGTTATTCCAAAAGTACTCATTAAAACAAGACCATTTAGCACAGCTGCAATGCTGGTAATAAAACTGCTGGTATTAAAAATTATATATGTAAAAGGAATACTCAAAGTTATAAAAACAGTTAACACTTTAAGCAGCCCCACCCGGTCGCCAAGCCGTCCTGCTATTAAAGTACCTGCAGCTCCAGCAGTCAAAAATAATGTCAGCAGCCTGCTGCCAAAAAAACCTGCCTTCCCCAGATGATCAATAAAATAAAGTGGGATAAAATTAAGAATGCCTGCACTTAACCAGGATCTAACAATCACAAACAGCAAAAGTATAACTATGGAAGTTTTTCTTTTTTTATTTTCCTCTTTTTCTGCTGTTTTTACGTTTTTATAAGGATCTTCAATTATATATTTGCCATCTATTTTAAACAAATAATATCCGGCAGCTGGAATAACTAAAATAGCCGGTATTAGAAAATATATTGTTCCTTTAAGACCAGAAAGACCAATAAAAAAAGATATCAATACTGGTGCAAGGGCAACTCCAAGGGTTCCGCCAAGAGAAAATATAGACATTGCCTGAGCCTGATTTTCCCCTCTGCTCAGCTGAAAAACAAGTCTGGAAGCATAAGGGTGAAATGCTGCTACTCCAATTCCTGAAAGAAATACCACAAAAAGCAGAAGTTTATAATTGCCGATAAAACCAAGTGAACTCAAAGCAGTAATTGACAGTACTGTAGAAGCAGGTATAATCCATAAATTGAAAACCACCACTCCCAGATATTTTTATATATTAATAGCATACCCGGGATATAAAGATAAAGCAAGTATTTTTATTTAATCATTAATACAAAACTCATTCACCATCACAAATACTTTATTTCTGCAGTCTTTCTAATATTATTTTTATTTCAACAATGCAAAATATATTTTATCGTGATATAATAAATTTAAATAATATGAGAAATTTAAAAAAGAAGGGATAATATGAAAAATAATACATATATTATTTTGTCAATTTCAATTATAATTGCTGCTTTAATACTGGGAGGATTTTTCTATCAGGCAGTTAATAAAGAAAATACTATTAAAGTAGTTGGAGTTGCAAAAAGACCATTTGAAGCTGATACTTTAAAGTGGTCTGTTGATCTGGAAACAGAAGTAGGTCCCCAAAAACTGCAGCAGGGCTATTTAATAATGAAAGACAGGCTGTTGAATTTCAAAGAAGAAATTAGCAAAATAGGCATAGAAACTCAACAATTTAATGTCCAGCCAATACAGGTAACAAAAGAATTTGATTATATTTATAAAGATGGAAATAGTGAAAGGGTTTTTAGAGGCTACAGATTAAATCAGTATATTTTCTTGATAACAAAAAATATCGATCAGGTAGAAAACCTTGTTCTCAATCCCTTAGAACTTTATAGCAAAAATATCTTTATAAAAAATTCCAACCTCCAGTATTATTTTTCGGAAATAGATAACCTCAAAAAGGAAATTATTGCTGAAGCTACAGTAAATGCACGTGAGAGAGCAGAAAGAATGTTAGAAGAAACTGATCTTAAACCAGATAAAGTCCTTTCGATGAATTCAGGTATTTTCCAGATTACTGAACCATATTCTACTGATACATCAAGCATGGGAATCTACAATACAAGCAGCAGAAATAAAGAAATCAGTGTTACAGCACATGCTGTTTTCTCTATAAAATAGAATATTTATCAACCCAAAAAATGAACTTAAAATTAAGATCCTGCTGAAGATTCATACTGCACAGCAGGATCTTTTATTTCTATCAATAGTTAAACTATTTTAAATTTTCCCGAACACCTTTTCAGCCAGATGCTTATTCCGAAATATAACATCTACACTTCTAAAAAACACCCGATATCATTATTTCTTTCCATCTCAACCTTAAAAATCATTACTACATATCAATTTCATTTACTTTTAATTGGCCCTCCTCGGGGAAAGCCCACGAGGTTTGCTAGCAGACTATAACTTCTATCACTTATTTTATTATATCTGTTCCCATATATGGCCTCAAAACTTCCGGAACAGTAACAGTTCCATCTTCATTCTGATAATTTTCTAATATAGCTGCTACAGTCCTTCCTATTGCAAGACCGGAGCCATTCAGTGTGTGTACAAATTCTGCAGCTGAATCTTTTTCTGGCCTATATCTAATTCCGGCCCTTCTGGCCTGAAAATCTTCAAAATTGCTGCAGGAAGAAATTTCACGATAAGTATCATATGCCGGCAGCCATACTTCCAGATCATATGTTTTGGCAGAAGAAAATGTTAAGTCTCCTGTACATAAAGTTACAACTCTATATGGAAGTTCTAATTTCTGCAGAATATCTTCTGCATCAGCTGTTATCTTTTCCAGCTCAGCATACGAGTATTCCGGCTTAACAAACTTAACCATTTCCACTTTATTAAATTGATGCTGTCTAATTATCCCACGGCTGTCTCTACCGTGTGCCCCAGCTTCAGCCCTAAAACAGGCACTGTAAGCACATAAATACTGGGGAAGGTCTTCTGCATTTAATATTTCGTCACGATACAGATTTGTTACAGGAACCTCAGCAGTTGGAATCAGATAATAATCGAGTCCTTCCAGTTTAAACATATCTTTTTTAAATTTAGGCAGCTGCCCTGTTCCTGTCATACTATCTGCATTTGCAACAAAAGGTGGGAATACTTCTTTATATCCATGTTCTGCTGTGTGAAGATCAAGCATAAAATTGACTAGACTGCGCTCCAATTTTGCTCCAGCACCTTTAAGAAACGTAAACCTTGTACCGGTTACCTTTCCTCCCCGTTCAAAATCTAAAATATCCAGATCTTCTCCAATATCCCAGTGTGCTTTAAATTCAAAATCAAAATTTCTCGGTTCTCCCCATTTTCTTATCTCTTTATTGTCCTCTTCATCCAGACCAACTGGAACAGAATCATGAGGAATGTTGGGAATTGTCAGCAAAATATCATTTAATTTCTCTTCAATTTCTTTAACTTCCTGATCATATTCCTTAATTTTTGAAGAAACTTCCTGCATTTCAGAAATTAATTCAGAAGCATCTTCACCATTTCTCTTAAGTTCACCTATTTTTTCAGAGTTAATATTGCGCTTATGTTTCAGCTGTTCTGCTTCATAAAGCAGATCTCTTCTTCTGTCATCCAGCTTCTTAAATTCGGGAACTGCTGAGTTCATACCTCTTTTTTCCAACGCCTTTTCAACTACTTCCGGATTTTCTCTTATAAATCTCATATCAAGCATTTTTACTCCCCCTTAAGATTTTTGTTTTCTAAATTAAAAATTATTAACAAATCTATTTAAAACATTATTGAAAATAAATTAAATAAAAAAAGCCCTCATCCCTGTAAAGGGACGAGAGTCTTATTCCCGTGGTGCCACCCTAATGATAGTTTTCCTATCTCTCTGAATTGATAACGAAATTTTTCCGGAAAAGACTACTACTTTATTTTTCATCTTTTCTGCTCCCAGGTGGATTCTACTAACAATCTGGCTGATTTTGCAGCATCCATCAGCTCTCTAAAACAGATTGACTTAGTTTACTATTCCTGTTCAAAGCATTTATTATCTGGCTATTAATTTAAATTTTATTATAATACAGCTGCAAAAAAATTGCAAGCTGTTAATTCCGATATTTCCCAACATTTATTTTATATATTTTTTCCTCAACCGCGAACTTAAAGAAGTTGTTATCTCATAGTTTATTGTTCCTGCCAGCTCTGCCAGTTCTGATGCTGTTATTTCTTCTCTACCCTGTCTGCCTAATAAAACAGCTTCATCTCCTACCTCAGCTTCCGGAATATTTTCTAAACTGACTATAATCTGACCCATACATATTCTTCCTCTCACTGGTGCTCTTTTCCCCTTTATTAAAACCTCTGATTTATTAGATAAAGCTCTCAGATAACCATCTTTATATCCAACAGGAAGAACTGCCAGTCTTTCTCTGTTCTCTGTCTTATAGATTCCTCCATAACTTATCTTAGATCCCTTCTTCAATTCTCTTATCTGCACAATCCTGCTCTTAAAGCTCAATACTGGTTTGAGCTCAAATCTTTTCTGTACTTCATCTGAAGGATACATTCCGTAAAGCATTATGCCCGGCCTTACCATATTTAACGTCTTCTCAGGTAGATCTATTACTGCCGCACTATTTGCAGCATGTTTAACCTCAATTTCAAATCCCATTTCTTCTATTTTTTCTAACGTATTTATAAAAACATCCCACTGTTTTCTGGTATATGTTTTATCTTTTTGATCAGCAGCTGCAAAATGGGTAAACACACCTTCTGTTTTGATATTATCAAGAGCTTTTATTCTAGAAAATACTTTTTTAACTTCTTCTGGCAAAAATCCTATTCTGCCCATCCCTGTATCTATTTTGATATGAACAGGCTGAATAATGTCTCTGGATGCTGCTTTTCTATTTAGCCCTTCTAAAGTATTAAAAGATGCTGCAGTCTGAATCAAATTTTGTTCTA
Source organism: Bacillota bacterium (assembly GCA_051747745.1). Lineage (GTDB taxonomy): Bacteria > Bacillota > Halanaerobiia > Halanaerobiales > Halanaerobiaceae > QPJE01. Next base: position 17,332 of record JBNJGL010000030.1, read on the forward strand.
TTATGAGATTATACTGTTCTGGTAAAATCTCTCCTAAAACAATTATTTTAGCCCCAATGCCGGCATTTCGGAGTTCTAATGCTTCCTCAGGACAGCTTACTGCGAGATAATCAGTACCAGATCTGAGCAGATATTTTGCCGCTTCCACCGCACCGTGTCCATATGCATCTGCTTTAACTACTGATGCAATCATTGTATCTTCTGGTATATCTTTTCTTATCAATTGATAGTTACTGTCCAGTGCTTTTAGATCAATCTCCAAAAAAGCAGGTCTTGTTCTGTTAAAATTCATTTAAAAGCCTCCATAT
>JBNJGL010000030.1:17739-27094 GCA_051747745.1 Bacillota bacterium
AGCCTCCATATTTTTTAAAATTCTTCCCTCAGATATTTTATAATAAAGCTGGCTACTTCATTCCCGTGTGTACCACGTCCAAATCCAGCATCCATCCCTGCTTCCAAAGCTATTTCATCCGTAATCTGAGTTCCCCCGGCAATTAAAATAACCCTGTCTCTAATACCTCTTTCTCTGCATAAATCATTCAGCTTCTGCATGTTCTGTCTGTGTATATCATTATGAGTTATAATTGTCGAAATCAAAATTGCGGCAGCATTTATCTCTACTGCAGCATCCACTACTTTTTTAATTGGAACAGATGTGCCTAGATATGTTACTTCAAATCCATATTTTTCTATTCCTCCGTGTTTTATATCTATAATTTCCCTCATTCCTACAGAATGTTCATCATTTCCAACAGTTGCAGCAACCACATTCATCGGATTTTTATCCAAAAATTCTATTATTTCATCATCAGGAAGGGGCTTTTCTTCTTCTGGAATATCAAGGTCATTTATATTAATAGAAAAGTCAACCTGTCCTTTCATCTCTATTAAAGTTCCTTCAGCCGGATGCATTACTTCTCTATGTATAACTTCACAATTTTTGAGCCCCATCTTTTTGCCAATTTTTAGAGCTGCTGCTTCGGCAGCTTTTTTTTCGACAGGCAGAAATAGGGTCGTATTTAACCATCCATCACCTGCCCATTCCACCTCTGGTTTAATCTGGCCACCTTTTCTGTATTTTTTGTTAAGTTTAAGCCTCTGTTCTACATTATCTTCTGGATCCAGTTCATCGATATAATCAATTTTTTTTGGTTTATGAAGTGTACAACCATTTATTAAATCACATGGTTTTTCTATATTATCCGGCAGATTATTATAACCAAAGTGATCACATACTGGAGCCATATAATCTTCATCTCTTGGCACTATTGAATCAGAAGCTATTCCACCATTCATTTTTCTTTTTATTCCATCACCATTTCTGGCCGGATAATAACCTGAATCAACAAAAAAACCTTCCTCAACAGCTTTAAAATAGCCGCCCGATTCAATAATTTCTTCTAAAAATAAAACTGCTCTTTCCTTTAATTCTCGAGCTTTATTTCTTATATAATTCTCATCCTTTAATTCTACCAGTTTATCCAGCCCATCAAGTGCGGCAAATACCTGTTTTGCTGTATCAACAGCCTGAATATTATTGTAGTGCCAGGGAACATTTCTTCCTTCATCTGGGGTTATAGTACTCTGAATATCAGCTGATGTTAGCTTTGATAAAAGCAAGTTTATTGTATGTGTCACGGTTGCTTCCCGTATAGAAGATTCTATGTACTTTGTATTCTGCTGAGCTCTAAATTTAAAACCAGCAAAAAAATCCCTTAATGCTTTTGCATAGGGCAGATTAATTCTAATATCAGGAGCAGGTGCTGCTGCAGGTGGTACAGTAGAAAGAGCTATCAATTCTTTTGGCATTCCTGATTTTAAAGAAAAAAGAGCATTTATTGAATGCTGGACAAACAGCTCCGGCATTACATTCCAGGCTTTCCTTGCTGTGGCATTGGCATTATGAGCTCCATCAATTTGAAGCATATTTACTCCTGCCATTAACTTTTTTGCCACTGCTGCATCGACAAAGGATCTGTACATATTTACATTTCTATAAAGAATATTGTACTGTGGATCCTGATGGGCACCATTTACCCCTTCTTCTGCAAATAATACTGCTATCTCAGGGCCAGCCACACCACTCACATAAGAATGGAAATTCAGGGGTCTGCCGACCTCATCTTCTATTATATCCAGTGCTTTTCTGGTAGCACGGATCTGTTTTCTAGTAATCGGAATACCCCCAATCCCCTCAGGTGTACCTTCTATCAAACCATCAAAATGGCTCTGACCTGCTGTTCTGATTACCATCAAATGATCAGCGCCATGCCAGGCTGCCATCCTCATTCTCCTGATATCATCTTCAAATCTACCGGAAGCTATTTCTGTAGTAATTACCGGACCGGGTTGAGGATCAATATTATTAAAACTTCTTGCCGCCGGAAGTGGAACACTATTTTTAAGGTTTTCTGATGTATCAAAAAATGTAAATTCTCCCATCACTTGTTCAGGATAAGGCTTTCTCCATGTCCAGCCGCGCCTCCTGGGGCGATAATTTTCAAGATTATCAAGTATCTTTTCAATGTCCAATTTTTTATTTTTTTCAGGAACCAATATTATCACCACCCAAAAATAGAGATCTCATTTCTTCATCATTTACATCTTTATTCTTTATCAGTTCTCCTGCTTTTTTATAATCAACCTCTTTTGCTTCTGCAAGCTTTAGAATTACATGTCCTGCTCCTTTAGAAAGCAGTCCAGCTTCAAGTATCTGACTTACTATTGCTTTTGCATCCAGGCTGTTAAATCCCATTCTGAGAAGAACTGATCTTTCTATCGAAGGAGAAGTATGAGATTGAGCAAGGTCAATCAGCGGATCTACAATTTCCTCTGTTAATTTCCAGAACCTCTCTTTAAGTTCTTCATCACTGAGTTTTTTTAATTTACTGCTCCTCTTTTCAAAATTATCACCATGTCTTATATCCAATTTAGCACATCCTTTCTTCAGTCCGATTTTTATATTTCAAACTTGAAGTCAATAAACTCAGGGCAGCTTCCGGATATTTTTGGCCCAGCATACCACAGGAAGCAAATATGTAATCACTATCAAGCAATATCCGCGCATCTTTCCCAGGTAAAAGTCTTTTGCTGTGTTTAACTTTTATTTTCTCCAGCACATGCCGACCGCCCTGCAGTCTGGTTAAAGCTCCACCTGTTCCAATAATCCATTTAACTGCTGTTAAATCTTTACCCTCTGCAACAGTCTGTCTTCCTCCTGGACCATAAAAATCAAAAAATCTTCCTGCATGTCTTTCTGCTGCCATTAAGGCTGCTTTTCCCGCAAGTTTTTTAATTATCTCTTCTTCTTTATTATTTTTCGGTAAAGGAGATAAATTTGTTAAATCTACAGCTTCACAATCTTCTTCCAAAAATTTATTAACATATTCTGCATTAATATATACTCCCAGATCACCTTCCACTGTTCTTTTAGCAAATGGTTCAGGATTCATTAATATCTTTGCTACTGCAGGTGAATCTATACTGACAGAATGTATATCTGTAGTTGCTCCTCCTATATCAACAACCATTAAATTATCAAGTTTTTTATAGAGCAGTTTTGCCGATTCCATAACCGCTCCAGGAGTTGGCATCATTTCGTAAGATAATAATTTTTCTATCTTTTCCATACCTGGAGCCCTAACAATATGTCTGGCAAAAATTTTGTGGATTAATTTTCTGGCTGCTTCAATATTTAAGTTGTCTATCTCAGGATAAACATTTTCTGTTATCAAGACTTCCAGAGTACTGTCAGAAAAAATTTTCTTCATTTCGTGGTGTAAAGCAGCATTTCCGGCATAAATTACAGGTATATCGAGTTTGAGTTCTGCTAGCTTTTTTGCATTATAGATTATTGTTTCTTCTTCACCATAATCTACTCCACCGGCCAGTAAAATTATATTTGGTTTTTTATCCATTAATTCATTTATCTGATAATCTTTTATTTTCCCAACAGTAATCTGTTTAATAACTGCTCCAGCCCCTAAAGCAGCTTCCTGAGCAGCTTTAACTGTCATATCTTTTACAAGGCCGTGTACTGTCATTTTAAGACCGCCGGCTGCACTACTTGTAGCCATAAATTCTTTCCAGTTTAAATCTTCAATTTTTAATTTACGCTTAAGATCATCTACAGCTTTATCCAGGCCCAGTGTAACATCTCCATCTTCCACAGAAGTAGCTGCCATTCCCTGGCCAATAAATACTGTTTTCTTCCCTTTAATATTATCAAAAGCATTTACCATTGTAGTTGTACTGCCTATCTCAGCAAGTAATATATCTACTTCCATTTGATTACCTCTCCCCTGCCGCAAAATAATATACTAAATGAAATATCTATTAAAATTTTGCCCATTTTGATAGCAGTTTTTCTAATTTATCTATTAAACTTATTTTTCTAAATTTATTTAATGTCAAGTTCTTTCAGCATTGCCTTAACAGCTGTTTTACTTATATTAATTTCATCTGCCAGAAAGCTTATTTCCTCTTCATTTACTTCTTTTTTATCAGCTGAATTAAATATATTTTTAAGATAAGAAAGTCTCAGCTTATCAAGATTCATTTCTCTTGCCTTAATTAGTTCCGGTCTTTCAGGAATTACTATAGAACTGCCAGGAATTTCAGAATCAGGATCTCCCAATATGATATTTATTCCATTTTCTTTCGCAAAATTAAGCTGTGATAATGGATGTTTGCCTGCACCGGTATATTCTGTTTCCTGAACAACTATTATCTCATCTTCATCAAATTCTGAAGCAAGAGCAAATGCTGCTGCAAGAGAAGTATTTCCTGCCGGTCCTCTTTCCATACCTTCAATCTGCGCCAGCATCTCTGTTATATAGAAAACTTCACCCTGTTTTACCGTAACATAGCGGTCCATATAGCGAAGAGCTCTGGCTGCACTGCGGGGAACATCTGATCTGTCCGGCCAGGTGGCAAAAGGAACTCCAAAACCGGTGTGACCTGTAGTAAAAGATTTGCGGTTGAAATCTCTATCTCCTGCCATATGCAGGCCGGATAAATCTACACTTGCACCGATAACTTCTGTATCTCCAGCACCAGCCTTTATTAACCCTCTGGCAGTTCCTGTAAGGTTGCCTCCACCTGCATGTGTGGCTATTACTGCTGCCGGCTTTTTCCCTTCTCTTTTTTTAAGTTCTTCTATTATTTCGACTCCAAGTGGCTCAACACCTGCTATTCCAAAGGGAGTATACAGTGAAGCATTAAAAAACTCTGTTTCGGAAAGAACTTTAAGAAATGTATAAAAAAGTTCTGGCCCAACAGATAACTGAATAACTTCTGCTCCATATGCTTCACATTTCCGGCCCTTTTCCAGTATCTCAGGTTGTCCTTTACCTTCACTGTCATAAGCCTCCTGGACGATTATAGTATCCAGATTTCGCATTACTGCCTGTGATGCAACTGCTGCTCCATAGTTTCCACTTGTTGCTGCAGCCACTCCTTTATATCCATTCTTTGCCGCATGATATACTGATACAGAAGCCCTTCTTGCCTTATAGCTGCCAGAAGGATTTGCTGCTTCATCTTTAATAAATATTCTGGCCCCTTTACCTTGTGCAGAATATTTTCTAGCCAGCTTAGTTATATTCTCAAGTTCAATTAATGGAGTACTGCCGACAGAAGTTTCAGCCTGAATATCCCTTATCTCTTCTAGAGAATATCCCACTTCTGACATCATTTTTTCGTAATCAAATACAATATCTCCTTTTTCAAATCTGCTGTAATCTATTCCAACAGCCTTTTTCATTATTTCGTTTTTTCTATCCATAAATCGAGAATAATTCATACCTCCCATTTACTCCACCTCTTCTCTCAAAATCGTACGTAAAGATCTGCCAATTTTCTGCAGTTCAGGTATTGGAGCACCATATTTATGTTCATAAGAAGGATTGACTTTTTTTAGTGTGCCGCTGTGTTTCCGCCCAATATATGTTTCTATTTCACATTCTTCTCCTATATATGCTGATTTAGTTAAAAAGCCATTTATTCTCATTTCCAGTGGAACTTCTGCCGTATCCGCAGGTATTCCCGGATCTCTCTCTCCTGGTTGTAAAACCACTTTATAGATCTGTACCCAGCTTCCTGCAGAAATTTTTTCTTTTTTGACCATCACAATACCTCCTTAGATATCTTTTTCAGCCAGACAGTGAATTAATGGTAGATCAGCCATCGTCTTCAAGCCAGGTGCTGCATTAAATACATTGACAGTCATATTTACAGCAGCTGCCTGTGTTCCTTTGCCTCCCGAAATTTCCGGTTTTATTTCTAAATTTATAGCCGGATCTCCATCTATTTTAATGTAATCTCCTGTTTTAATATCTTCTTTTTCTGGCTCTATCTGCTGAGGATGTCTTAAAACTATCTTCTCTTTTCCATCAACTATCCCTACCGCTGTGTGACTGCATCCTGCTGCCATTCCTTTTTTAACAGTTATGTATTTAGATTTTCTTTCTTTTTTTGCAATTATAGGCTTTCTTTCTTCTTTTATATCATCAAGCTTCCAGCCTAATTTTTCAGCAATTAGAGAAATGGATTCTTTAAATCCAATATGCCCAACAATACTGCCGTCTTTTAACCCTGCTTTAAATTCCTTCTCTGTCTTTCCTACTCCCTGTGTACTCATAACTGTAGGACCAAAAGGTGACAGATCATTAATTCTTGCAGCTTCTATTTTTTTTACTGACTTTACTGCACCACTTAAAAGCAGAATTACTGTATCTAAAATAAAACCCGGATTAATACCTGTACCTAAAACTGTAACATTATTATTTACTGCCATATTATCAATTTCTTCTGCCAGTTCTTTATTTCCTGCATATGCATATGCCATCTCTTCAGCAATTGTTATTACATTTATTCCTTTTTCTACTGCTCTTTTGATCTCTGGAAATACTTCTTCAATGTAAGAAGCCGTTGCAATCAAAACAATATCAGGCTTTTCTTCTATTTCATCTAAACTACATTTTACTTTCAATTTTTCTATTTCATTAAAATATTTTTCTTCAACTTCTAAAATTTCTTCTGCGGTTTTGCCTGTTTTAGCGGTATCGCTGTCAATAAGTGCTGATAATTTAAGATCGCGCTTTTTTAAAATTAATTCTGCCATTCCACTGCCCATTGCTCCCAAACCCTGTACAGCAACTTTTATTTTTCCCATCATTCCACCTCATTTACTGAATTTTCTTCATTTTACATGGAAAAAAGCAGGCAGCTTAATGCCACCTGCTTTAATAATATCAGATTTATGCTTCAAAATCAGCAATTAATTCAGAAATGGGACTATATTCCATATTAAATGCATCTGCAACTGCTTTATATGTTAATTCCCCCTGATAGGTATTTAACCCTCGAGCAAGTGTAGAATCATCTTTAAGTGCTTTTTTATATCCTTTATCCGCAATTTTTTGTGCATATGGTAATGTTGCATTTGTAAGTGCATAAGTAGAAGTTCTAGCAACCGCTCCCGGCATATTTGCAACCGAATAATGAATTACTCCATGACGTATATATACTGGATCATCATGTGTTGTTGGATAAGTTCCTTCAATACAACCGCCCTGATCTATTGCAACATCAACAACTACAGAACCTTCTTTCATTTCTTTTATCATTTCTTCTGTCACAAGATTTGGAGCTTTTGCTCCAGGTATCAGCACTGCTCCTATTACCAGATCTGCTTTTTTAACTTCTTCCATTACATGACTCGGATTTGACATTATTGTCTTTACACGTCCACTAAATACATTATCTATATAGCGCATTTTAGCCTGATTAATATCCATTATCGTCACATCAGCCCCAAGACCAGAAGCTATTTTAGCTGCATTTAAACCTACAATTCCACCACCAATAATTACAACTTTAGCTGGTTCCACACCCGGAACTCCACCCAGCAGAACGCCACGCCCACCACTGGGCTTTTCTAAAAATCTGGCACCTTCCTGTGCTGCAAGTCTGCCTGCAACCTCACTCATCGGTGTCAAAAGAGGTAATGATCCGTCATCTGTTTGTATTGTTTCATAAGCAATACCGGTTACTTTTTTATCCAGCAGTGCTTTTGTTAAATTCTCTTCTGCAGCAAGGTGCAGATAGGTGAAAAGTATCTGATCCTCATGAAAATAATCATATTCTTCAGCAAGAGGCTCTTTTACTTTCATAATCATTTCCGCTCTTGCAAATAATTCTTTTTTGTCACTAATTATCTCTGCTCCTGCGGAAAGATATTCTTTATCTTCTATCCCACTTCCCTTACCTGCATTTTTTTCTATTAAAATATTATGCCCTGCTTTAGTCATAACTTCTACACCTGCTGCCGTAATTGCAACTCTGTTCTCATTGTTTTTAATTTCCTTTGGAACTCCTATAATCATAATCTCATCCCCTTTTAGTTTATTTACAGTTATATTACTGTATTTTAAAATATTCTAAATATTGACAATTTTATTCTTAATCCAAAAATTAGTTCAAAACAGTATTATCTTATCTACAAAATACTTATTCTTACAAAACTTTATATTTCCTGCCTATTTATTAAAAAAACTCCTGAAATATACTCAGGAGCTAATTAAATTAATTACCAATAGAAGCTGCCATCACAGCTTTTATTGTATGCATTCTATTTTCAGATTGATCAAAAACACGAGAATATTTGCTCTCAAATATTTCATCTGTCACTTCCATTGCTTTTATCCCAAATTCTTTGTGGATTTTCTGACCATTTTCTGTCTGTATGTTGTGATAGGCAGGGAGGCAGTGCATAAATATAAGGTTTTCATTTCCTGCATTTTTTATCATTTCCATATTAACTTGATAGGGCATCAGCATTTCAATTCTTTCTGAAAATTTATCTTCTTCTCCCATTGAAACCCAGACATCTGTATATATTACATCTGCACCTGATACATCTTTTATAGGATTATCACTAAATAATATTTCAGCACCAGAGTCATCTGCAAGCCTCTCCACTTTTTCCTTTAATAACTCTTCTGGCCACAATTTTTTTGGTGAGAGAAGGGTAAAGTTCATCCCCATCAGTGCTGCTCCAATCATCAGTGAATTAGCCATATTGTTTCTACCATCACCGGCATAAACAAAATTAATATTTTTTAGATAACCAAAGTTTTCTTTAATTGTTAGAAGGTCTGCCAGTATTTGAGTGGGATGAAATTTATCAGTAAGTCCATTCCAGACCGGAACTCCAGCATATTCTGCCAGTATTTCCACAGTTTCATGTTTATAGCCTCTAAATTCTATACCATCAAACATTCTTCCTAAAACTCTGGCCGTATCTGCTACAGATTCCTTCTTTCCAAACTGTATATCATTTTTACCGAGAAATTCCGGCATACCTCCTTCATCTCTTGCTGCAACAACAAATGCACATCTGGTTCTGGTAGAAGGTTTTTCAAACAGCAGAGCAATATTTTTTCCTTCCAGACTATTTCCTCTAATACCTGCTAATTTTTTTGCCTTCAAATTTTCTGCCATATTGAGCAGATATTCTATTTCTTCTCTGCTGTAATCAAGCAGTGTCAAAAAACTTCTCCCTTTAAGATTAAATGCCATCAGATGCACTTCCTTTCCTGTGATTATAAATGAATTATATATTAAAGCTTCAGCAATTTCAAGAATTGTCAGATTATATTTTAGTTCTATCTTATTTTTAATTTTTTCTAAAAAAATAAAAATAT
>JBNJGL010000031.1:0-21786 GCA_051747745.1 Bacillota bacterium
ATAATTTAAAAATGGGAAGACTGGAAAGGAGAAAAAATGGCTGTTAAAGAAGTTTTAAAATTGGGAAACCCGATATTAAGGAAAAAATCAGAACAGATAAAAGAATTTGATGAAGATCTGGAAGAAATTATTGAAGACTTAAAAGATACACTAATTAAGCTGCAGCAGGAGAAGAAAACCGGCAGAGCACTGGCCGCACCACAGATAGCTTACTTAAAAAAAATAATTTATGCCAGTCTGCCTGATGAAGAGATAATAATGGTCAATCCAGAGATAACCTGGAAAGGCAGTGAGATGTTTTATGTCTGGGACAGCTGTTTCAGTATGGATATTGCTTTTTTTGTAAAGATTTTGCGGCATAAAAAAATTAGAGTAAATTACAAAACTCCAGAAGGAGAAAGTATCGAGCGAGAATTTACAGATGATATGTCAGAACTTTTTCAGCATGAAATAGATCATCTACATGGAATAATGGCAACAGACCATCTTAAAGATCATAAAAATATTATAATGAGAAGTGAATACGAAAAAAAATACAGCAGTTAATAACTCTGCTGCATTTCCGCCATGGATTTTTTTAGAGTTTTAATTAGCCAGGAAGCCATTAAAACAAAAGCAGTCACTTCTGCCAGAGGAAAAGCCAGCCAGGTAGCATTTAGGCCCCATAATTTCCCTAATAAATACATGCCGGGAATTAATAAAAATGCCTGTCTCAAAATTGTTATTATCAGGCTGGGAGTTCCTTTTCCTATTGCCTGGAAGCTGGCCACTCCAATTATATTGAGCACCATAAATAGATATGAAGTACTAACTCTTCTCAAAGCAGGAACACCTATTTTAATAAGATCCGGATCACTATTAAACAGTCTTATTAGATTTTTCGGGAACAGCTGAAAAACAGCAAAACCAATAAACCCAAAAGTGAGGGCAGCAGAAACACCCAGATAGAGGGTTTTTTTCATTCTTTCTGCTTTTTTATAGCCGTAGTTATAACCTAGAAGAGGCAGATAGCCCTGATTGAGGCCAAAAAGTGCCATCAAAAAGAATGACTGCATTCTAAAGATGATTCCCATTACAGCAATTGCCGTTGTGTCAAAGCTGCCCAGTATTTTATTTATAAAAACAACTGTAAAACTGAATAATATTCTATTTAAAGTTGCAGGAAGTCCTACTTCGTAAATTTCTTTTATAATCTGCCAGCTAAATTTAAATTCTTTTAAATTTAAGGTAATTTCGTTTTTATCGCTGAAGAGAATAAGGATAATAAAAATACCGCCGACAGCACGGGCGAAGACAGTAGCATAAGCAGCACCTGCGATTCCAAGTGCCGGAAAAGGCCCAATACCGAATATTAAAAATGGATCCAGGATGATATTGGTGACTGCACCAATGAGCATTGTCATCATCGGAAGAAAAGTATTTCCCTCACCGCGAAGAATATAGTTGAAAGTTGCCGGAATAAAGATGGCTGTTGAACCGATGAGTATGATATTAATATATTCCTGGGCCAGTTTTATCAGCTGTGGATCACTGGTGAACAATCTAATGATTTCTTCACTGAAGAAAAGTCCGGCCAGACCTCCTAAAATACCATAAATTATGGCAATAAAAAAGACATGTTCTGCCGCAATATTTGCTTTTTTCTTTTCTCCACTGCCGAGAAGTCTGGATATTAGAGAACTTGTCCCGACTCCTGTTCCAACGCCAAAAGCTATTAAAATCATCTGGATGGGAAAAGAAAGGGAAAGTGCAGCCAGGGCCTCTGTACTCAGCCTGCCGATGTAAATACTGTCAATTATATTGTAAAGTGCCTGGATTAACATACCAACAATTGCCGGAGCAGAAAGCTTAATCAGGAGGCGCGAAATCTTTTCCTGCCCCAATCGATCTGATTTTCTTTTTGTTTCCATTATATCCTCTCCTGTATATATCTATTTATTTCGGCTAATTTTCTTTTATAAAACTATTATAGTAAAGCTGGGCTGATAATTCAATGTTAGTCTAACGAGGAGTGTTCTCCAAATTATTTTTTGCAGCATAATTTTAAAATGGGGAAATTTCTTTAAGGTAACACAATACAAAAGTGGTTTAGTTCGGCAAAATTGCTCAAATTCTTGACACAGATCATTTAATATGGTAAAGTTATCAAAAATAGAATAATATCTTATCAAGAGAGGTGGAGGGAACTGGCCCTGTGAAACCCGGCAACCAGCAGTTTATTCTGCCCGGTGCTAAATCCAGCAGGATGAACCTGAAAGATAAGCTGTGTCTTAGACCACTTCTTTTTCAGGGAGTGGATTTTTTAATTAAACAACATTTATTGATGATAATATATTAAGGAGAGAAGAGGTTAAAATGAAGATTAAAGATATTTTTGCAGAAAAAGAAGTAGTGTTTTCTCTTGAGATTTTTCCACCTAAATATGAAATGCCTGTTGAAACAATATATAAGGTTTTAGATGAGTTTGAAGAAATTAATCCTGACTACATGAGTGTAACATATGGAGCAGGAGGTGGAGTTAATAATAACAGGACATGTGAAATTTCATCTTTATTAAAAGAAAATTATGGTGTAGAACCGCTGGCCCATTTGACCTGCATTAATTCTACCAGAGAAAATATTGATGATATTTTAGGGAGATTGAAGGCTAATAAGATAGAAAATATTCTTGCTTTAAGAGGAGATAAGCCGCTTGACGGCAGTCAGACCGGGGATTATAATTATGCATATCAGCTGATCGATTATATAAATAAAAATGAAGATTTTGGAGTGGCTGCTGCTTCTTATCCAGAAGGACATCTGGAAACAGAAGATCTATCTAAAGATATTGATTATCTTAAGCAGAAAGTTGATTTTGGAGTGGATTATTTAATAACTCAGATGTTTTTTGATAATAAAATTTTCTATGATTTTCTCAACAAGATAAGAAAAAAGGGAATTAATGTACCTGTAGAAGCCGGTATTATGCCGGTTATCAACAAAAAACAGGTAGGGAGAATTATAGAGCTTTCAGATGCATATTTTCCTGAAAAATTCAAAAAGATACTTATTAAATATCAGGATAACCCTGAAGCTTTAAGAGATGCAGGAATTGCCTATGCAGTTGAACAGATAGTTGATTTAATATCCAGTGATGTAGATGGAATTCACCTTTATACAATGAACAATCCCTTTGTTGCCAGAAAAATAAAAGAAGCAATTGACTCACTGTTAAAGCATATAAACACAAAAAAGGTAGGATGTTAAGATGGATTTCCAAATTGACAGGAAAGAGGTTTTGCGATATTTGCAGACTTCTAATGATATAGAAGATGAGAATATCAATCGGCTGATAGATGAATCAATTAGGGAAATAAAAAAACTGATAAATTTTCGTTATCTTTATCAAAAATTCCCCATTGAGGTTAAAAAAGATGGAGTTGAAATCAAAAACACAACACTTACTCTAAAAGGAAAAGCAATTAGAGCTCACCTCCAAAATTCTCATAAAATTTATTTAATGGCAGCAACTATTGGATCAGCAGTTGATAAAAAAATATCTTTTTATGAAAAAGTATCTGTCACTAAATCAATGATTTTTGATGCCTGTGCAACCACCGCGATTGAAGAAGGCTGTGATAGAGTAGAAGCAGAAATAAAAAAGGAAGTACTGGATGAGGGATATAAAGATATCACTTTCCGCTACAGTCCTGGTTATGGTGATCTTGGCATAGATATTCAGCGGGAATTTTTGCGAATACTGGCTGCTCCCAAAAAAATTGGTCTAACTGCTTCTAAATATAATCTGCTGCAGCCAGGTAAGTCAGTAACAGCTGTAATAGGTGTGCTGACAGAAAAAGCAGAGGGTGACAGGGGATTTTTAGATCACAATGAAAACAAATTTAGTTTGAACAGCAGTGAAGAAATTAAGAGTGAAAATAGAGATTTAGAATTTGAAAAAAGACACTGTAAGCAGTGTCTTTTATATAATGACTGTGAGCTGAGGAGAAAGGGGATTTACTGTGGAGCTAAAAAATAGACTGGGGAAAAAGATAATAATTTTTGATGGAGCAATGGGAACTGTACTTCAGCAGAGAGGTCTTAAGGCAGGAGATCTGCCGGAAAGACTTAATATAGAAAAAAGTGATGAAATTATCGATATACATAAAAGTTATTTAGAAGCAGGAGCAGAAATTTTAACTACAAATACCTTTGGTGCTAATGCACTAAAAACAGCAGAAATAAATTATTCTGTAGAGGAAATTATTACAGCTGCAGTAAAAAATGCCCGCAGAGCTGTAGAGGAAAGTGGTTTGGAAGCAGCAGTGGCCCTGGATATGGGGCCACTGGGTGAACTAATGGAACCCATGGGGAGCCTCAGTTTTGATGAAGCTTACAGCCTCTATCAGCAGCAGGTGGCGGCAGGAGTAAAAAGTGGAGCCGATTTGATACTTATCGAGACTATTGCAGATCTTTATGAGGCAAAAGCTGCAGTTCTGGCAGCCAGGGAAAATTCCAGTCTGCCTGTTTTCTGTACGTTAACTTTTGAAGAAAACGGCAGAACATTTACCGGGGGCAGTATTCGTTCCATGATTTCAGTTTTGGAAGGCCTGGGAGTAGATGCTCTGGGATTAAACTGTTCACTTGGGCCAGAAAAGCTGGAACCTCTGGTAGAAGAAGTACTAAAATATTCTGAGATTCCAGTAATAATGCAGGCAAATGCTGGTCTTCCTGTTGTAGAAGATGGAGAAACAATCTTCAAAATTACACCGGAAGAATATTTCGAACCCATAAAAAGGTTATATAAAAAAGGGCTGGCAGTTATTGGCGGCTGCTGTGGTACAGATGAAGAATTTATTTCTCTTATCACAGATAATCTAAAAAACAAAAAAATTAAAAGTCGAAAAATAATTAAAGAGAGCACAGTCTGCTCACCTTCTCAGTATGTTAATCTTGCCGGTATTAATGTGGTAGGAGAGAGGATAAATCCTACCGGTAAACCTGCTTTTAAAGAAGCACTTAAAAGGGGAGATCTGGATTATATACTCAAAGTTGCTGTAGAAGAAGTAGAAGCAGGAGCAGATATACTGGATGTCAATCTCGGGCTCCCGGATATAGATGAGAAAGAGATGATGACCAGAGTGATTAAAGAACTGCAGAGTATTCTGGATATTCCTCTTCAGATAGATTCCAGTGATCCGGAAGTTATAGAAAATGCTTTGAGATATTATAATGGGACTGCAGTTGTTAATTCGGTTAATGGAGAGACTGCAGTACTTAATAAAATCTTACCTGCAGTAAAAAAATATGGGGCAGCTGTTATTGGTCTTACTATGGATGAAAGTGGAATACCTGACAGTTCAGAAGAAAGGTTTGAAATTGCCGAAAAAATAGTTAATAAAGCGGCTGAATATGGAATCAAGAGAGAAAAAATTATTATTGACTGCCTTACTTTAACTGCTTCTGCCCAGCAGGAAGGTGTAAAAGAAACTCTTAAAGCCCTAAAGAGAGTAAAAGATAAACTCGGTGTTAAGACTACCCTGGGTGTTTCCAATGTGTCTTTTGGACTGCCTGCCCGTCCTGTTCTCAATAGAACTTTTTTGAGTATGGCACTTTTTCAGGGGCTGAACCTGCCTATAATTGATCCCAATGATAGAGAAATGATGGCATCAGTTAAAGCTGCAGCAGTCCTTAATAATGTTGATAAAGGTGCTGCTGAATATATAGAATATATGGCAGAAAGCAGAGAGGATCTTTCTTCAAAAAAAGATGAAATTCCAGAATCAGCGAAACATAGTGCTGAAGATGCTGAAGAAGATGATTTGAAGTCTGTCATTATAAAAGGACTAAAAAATGCAGCCGGTCCTTTAACCGAAAAAATATTAAAAGAAAAAGAAGCATTAGAAGTAGTGAATGATTATTTGATTCCTGCCCTGGATATTGTTGGTGATCGCTATGAAAGGGGAGAAATTTTTCTTCCTCAGCTTGTACAGTCTGCAGAAACTGTGAAGGAAGCCTTTGCCGTTATCAAGAAAAACATGGCACAGAGTGGTGGCAGGGATATTTCAAAAGGAAAAATTGCTGTGGCTACAGTAAAAGGTGATGTCCATGATATTGGCAAAAACATAGTTAAAACAGTGCTGGAAAACTACGGCTATCAGATAATTGATCTGGGCCGAAATGTGCAGATTGAAGAGATTGTAAGGACAGTAAAAGAAAATGAAATTAAACTTTTAGGTTTAAGTGCGCTTATGACTACTACAGTAAAAAATATGGAAAAAGCCATTAAAGCTGTGAGAGAAGAATCTCCTGACTGCCGGATAATGGTCGGAGGAGCGGTACTTACAGCAGATTATGCAGATATGATAGAAGCCGATTTTTATGGGAGAGATGCCAGAGAAGCAGTTAATATAGCTCAAAAGGTATTTGCTGAATAAATTGAGGCTGTGGATAATAAATTTTAAAAATAGTGTTAATTGAGAAGGGAAAGTCATCTAATAATGTTTTAAAAACAGGAGAATTTTTAATTATCTTGAATTAAAAAGATATAAAGCTGAAACATTTATTCCTTCAGGAAAGGAGACAAAATGAATGACTTAAATGAAGCTCTGCTGAATGGATATATAATTACCGAAGAAAATATAGAAAAAATAGAAGATCTTAATGATTTACCAGAAAGAGATAATCTGGGTAAAAAGGGATTTCGCTGGTATCATTTAGATGTGGGAACTGAAGAGACTAAAGTTTGGCTTAAAAACAAAAGTGGTTTATCAGAAATTGTAGTACAGGAGCTGATTTCTGAAGAAACAAGACCCCGGATTTTAAAGGATGATGATGGAATTTTGATCAACCTGAGGGGATTGAATTTTAATGCTGATTCTGATGAAGAAGACATGGTTTCTCTTCATATGTGGATTGAGCCAGGTAGAATAATTACCAGCAGAAGTGAGCGTGTACTGACAATGAGTGAGATAGATAAAAGCTATGCGGCTGGTGCTGGCCCACTTTCTATAAATGATTTTTTGATAAGAGTAATAGATGGAGTTACAAATAAGATCAGTGAGTACATATATGATATTGAAGAACAGATAGATGATATGGAAGAAGAAGTTTTGACAGGAGAAACCGGTAGACTGCGTTCAGAACTATCTGAGAAGAGAAGAGAAACCATTATTATCAGGAGATATATTGTTCCACAGAGAGAGCTTATGGCCAGGCTTTATAGAGAAAAAATTCCATGGCTGACAGAGGCAAATAAAGAATATATTTATGAATTTTCCGATCGAACTATCAGACTGCTGGAAGAACTTGATAATATTCGTGATAGGGCGGCACTTATACATGAAGAAATTAATAATCGGATAAATGATCAGATGAATAGGACCATGTATATTCTGTCTATAGTAGGAAGTATTTTTCTTCCTCTTGGATTTTTAACAGGACTGTTTGGAATTAATATTGGAGGAATGCCAGGTGTAGATAATGATTCTGCTTTCTGGATATTTTCCTTTTCTATGGTTATATTAATAGTAATAGAATATCTCTTGTTTAAAAAAAATAACTGGCTGTAATTTGTTTCAAGTTGACAAAAAGATTAAAATATGTTTTAATATAGAAAAAGAAAATATATCTGTTGTCTAATCTCATTTTAAGAGAGCGGAGGACCCACCTTTTTGGGGCGAATCTAATTTAATTAGAGGAAGACCTTTACTTCCAGCCCGACAGCTAACTCCGCAGACTTATTAAAGGACAGACTGCCAGTCAATGGTTATATTATACATGACACTACAGTCTATCTGTAGTGTTTTTTATTTTGTATTTATATGAGAATATTTGTTCTTAAATTAATGATTAAAAAAGGGATTAATATATGTAAAGTTTCTAAAGTGATTTTGGGAATTTCATTAAATGATTAAATGAATATCTGACATAAAACCGTAAAACATTAAACAATTTTGATAAAATTTTTGCAGCAGAAAAGAGTAAATAAAGAATAGGGGAGAAGCAGAATGAACATAAAGAAAAAAAGTTTAACACCAGCTCAATATTTAGTAAGAGGTTATTTTGTTGTAATTTTGCTGGGTTCAATACTCCTTATGCTTCCTATAGCTACAAATAATGGACAGGGGCTCGGTATTATCGATGCGGTTTTTACTGCTACTTCTGCTACCTGTGTAACCGGACTTATAGTAGTTAATACAAAAGAAGCTTTTACAATTTTTGGATCAACCGTAATTATGCTGATGATACAGATAGGTGGACTGGGTATTATGTCCATGTCAACCCTGTTTGCCTTCATTGTTGGCAAAAAAATCAGTTTAAAAGAACGTTTGATTATACAGGAAGATTTAAATCAGTATCAAATTTCGGGAATGGTAAGACTTGTACAGTATCTTTTAGGATTTACATTTGTAATTGAAGGAACAGGGGCGGCAATACTCTTTTTGCGCTTAAGTCAGGACTATACTTTTTGGAAAGCAGTTTATTTATCTGTGTTTCATGCTGTATCTGCTTTTAATAATGCCGGGTTTGATCTTTTTGGAAACAGTCTGGAAAGTTTTACCGGTGATATTACCATTAATTTTGTAATAATGATACTTATCATTCTCGGTGGAATAGGATTTGGAGTAATGCTGGAAACATACAAAAGAATCAAATTTAAGAAAGCCACCCTGCAGACAAAAATTGTTGTTGTAATTACACTTGCTCTTTTAGTATTTGGATTTATTGTAATGTTTGCTCTTGAATATAATAACACCATGGAGGGGCTGCCGCTGCTGGATAAGGTTTTATCAGCTATGTTTTTATCTGTAACCCCAAGAACAGCAGGGTTTAATACAGTTCCTACAGGTGCTTTAAGACAGTCATCACTGTTTATAATAATTATTTTAATGTTTATTGGTGCTTCACCAGGTTCAACCGGTGGAGGAATTAAAACAACTACTTTTGGTGTAATGCTTGTAACTTTAAAGAGCATGATTACTGGAAAAGAAGATATGGAAGTTTACAACAGGCGTTTTGAACGACATATTGTATATAAAGCATTTACTATAACTATGCTTGCCGGTGCACTGGTCTTATTAGTTACAACTCTGATTTTAATAATAGAAGATTTTCAGTTTATAGATGTATTATTTGAAACAGTATCTGCATTTGGAACTGTTGGCCTTTCTACCGGTATTACAGGTCAGCTTTCCAAGCTGAGCAGAGTTTTGATAACAATAACAATGTTTGCCGGAAGAGTTGGACCACTCACACTTGCAGTAGCTTTTGGAGAAAAACAGATTAAGGGTATATATCATTATCCAACAGAAAAAGTTATGGTCGGTTAATTATAAATTTTATATTTACTTAAATTTTCTGGAGGTTGTAGAGATGAAACAGTTTATTGTAATAGGTTTAGGACGTTTTGGATCAAGTGTGGCAGTAACTTTATCTGAAAATGGTTATGATGTACTTGCAATTGATAGTGATCGGGATAAAGTTCAGGCCATTACTGATAAGGTTACCCATGCCGTAAGTGCAGATGCAACAGATGAAAACACCTTAAAGACACTGGGAGTTGGTAATTTTGATGTGGCTGTTGTCAGCATAGGTGATAATATTTCTGCCAATGTGCTGTGTACACTAATTTTAAAAGAATTACTTGTCCCCTATGTAATTGTCAAATCTCCACACAGTCTGCACGGTAAAGTTCTTACCAAAGTAGGTGCGGATAGAGTTGTCTATCCAGAAAGAGATATGGGAGCGCGTATCGCCCATAATCTTATATCTTCCAATGTACTGGATTATATTGAATTTGCTCCAGAATATGGTGTGCTGGAGATAGTTCCTGTAGAAAATATGGTGGGAAAAACATTAAGAGAAATAGGTTTTAGATCTAAATTTGATGTCAATGTAATGGCAATAAAAAGAGGGGAAGATTTGCTGGTATCTCCTGGAGCAGAAGATAAGATTACTGAAGGAGATAGGATTGTACTGATGGGAAAAAATAATAGTCTCGAAAAAATCAGAGATTATAATGGATAGATAATGACGTATATTCAGGAGGCTTATCATGCGAATAAAAACACTGAAAGGGAAAATACTTCTCGGTTTTGCAGTTATGATAATTATTATTGCCGGGGTAACTGGCTGGAGTATTTATAATTTTGAAATTTTATCTAATGCTATCAATGATATTATGGTGGAAAATTATAGAAGTATTAAGGCCAGTGAAAGTATGGTTGAATCTATTGAGCGGCAGGACAGTGCTCTACTATTAATGCTCCGCTCGCCAGAAGAAAAAGGTCAGGAAATTTTCAGAAAAAATGAAAAGGAATTTTATACCTGGCTTGCAAGAGCAGAAGACAATATTACAATTGATGGTGAAGGTGAATTTTTAAATAAGATTAGTGATAATTATTACAAATTTATTTCAGATTTTGATAGATTTTATAATGCCGAAGAAGATGAGCGGTGGAATGTCTACAATCAGGAACTTCTGCCTACATTTACACAAATAAAGGATGATATTAGAGGACTTAGAGAATTGAACAGGCAGGCAATGGTGGATGCACAGCAGAATGCCAACAGTAGAGCAAATCAGGCGATTATGTATACTGTCATTTTAGCTTTATCTGTTATTATCTTTTCTCTAATTTTTGCACTTTATTTAACCAAGCAGATATTGAGACCGATCAAAGAACTGGAAAAAGGTATAAAAAAGGTAGCAGATCGGAATTTTCAGCAGAAAGTTCAAGTTGCTTCTGAAGACGAAATTGGAGTACTTGCCGATGAGTTTAATGAAATGATTTCTAAACTTCAGGAATATGAAAAAATAAATATCAAAAAACTTTTAATGGAAAAAGAAAAATCCGAAGCTGTAGTTAATAATCTTTCTGGCCCACTGATTGTTACTGATAAAGACAGCAAAATAGTGTTAATTAATCAGGCAGCTAAAGATCTATTTTCAATAGAAAAAGATGTAATTGATGCACATTTTTTGGAGGCTATACAGTCAGAAAAACTTTTTGAATATATTAAGGAGCCGGGAGAAAAAGAAGAAAATACTATATTAGTAAAGAAAGACAATCAGGAAAAACATTATAAAGTATCTACCAATCAGGTGGTTGATGAGGAAGAAGGCTATCAGTTTACTGTAACCCTGCTTGAGGATATTACACGGTTAAAAGAAATAGATAATATGAAATCAGAATTTGTATCCACAGTATCACATGAATTTAGAACACCATTAACTTCTATGAATATGGGGTTGAGTATGGTTATTAATGGTGATACAGGAAAATTAAACGAAGAACAGCAGGAACTTTTGGAAGCTGCTTATGAGGATGTAGAACGGCTGACAGAACTTGTTAATGATCTGCTGGATCTTTCTAAAATTGAATCTGGCAGAATTGAGATGGAATTTGATAAAACGGATGTAAATAATTTAATAGAAAAAACGCTGGATCCATTTTATCGCCAGGCTGAGGAGAAAAATATTGAGCTTAAATTTAATAAAGCTGATGAAAATATTTTTGCCTGGGCTGATCCTGGTAAAATAAGCTGGGTTATTTCCAACCTGGTTGGTAATGCACTGAGGTATGCAGACGAAGGTGCTATACAGATTGATACAGAAGTTAAGGGAAGAAGGATTTTAATCTCTGTAGAAGATAATGGCCCTGGAATTCCGACAGAATATCAGAAAAAAATATTTGATAAGTTTGTCAGGGCCGGCAATGATAAAGACGAAAAAAGTGGTACAGGGCTGGGTCTGGCAATAGCAAAAGAAATAATAACAGCTCATAATGGAAGAATCTGGGTAGAAAGTGAAGAGGGAGAAGGTTCTAAATTCTCCTTTTACATCCCAAGATTTGGTTATCAGGAGGAAGAAAAATGAGGAAGATACTGCTGGTAGATGATGAAAAAAATATAAGGCTTGTTGTTGGTAAAAGCCTTGAAAAAGCTGGATATGATGTAATATATGCAGTAGATGGAGTTGATGCAGTAGAAAAAGCAAATGAAACAAACCCTGATCTGGTTCTGCTGGATCTGAGGCTTCCCAAAATGAACGGATTTCTTGTTCTGGAAGCTTTAAAAAGTGATGCTGCAACCGAAGAGATTCCTGTTGTAATTGTTTCGGCACTTTCGGAAGAAGATGATATACAGAAAACCATCTCACTTGGTGCTGAAGATTTTCTGGTAAAACCGATAAATCAAAGTGATTTATTGAGTGCTGTGGAAAAGAATATAAGGGAGGAAGAAGAAAATGAATAAAAAAATTTTAATAGTTGATGACGAAAAAAATATAAGATTAACTTTGAAGACGGCTCTAAAAAATGCCGGTTATGAAGTTGAAACTGCGGTTAATGGAGAAGATGGGCTGGCAAAGGTAAAGGAAGATGATTTCCCTGTAATACTGCTGGATATGAAGATGCCCGGTATTGATGGTATTCAATTTTTGCAGGAACTAAATAATAAAGAAATTGAAACAAAAGTAATAATGATAACAGGATATGGAAGTGTTGAAACTGCAGTTGAAACTCTTAAACTCGGAGCGATAGATTATCTGCGCAAACCCTTTAAACCAGAAGAGATTATTGAAATAGTTGAAGATGTATTTAAAAGATATGAGCTGGAAAATACCGAAAAAGAAGTCGAGAGTTTTGAGGATTATATAATTTTAGCTAAAAATGCAATTAATAAAAGAAATTTTTCTAAGGCAAAAGAAATGCTGCAGAAGGCTACTTCAGAGAATTCAGAAAAACCTGAGCCTTTTAATCTGCTGGGTATTATATATGAGATGCAGCACAAACAACCTGAAGCTATGAAAATGTACAGAGCTGCACTGGCTCTTGATCCATCATATAAGCCGGCAAACGACAATATTGAAAGAGCTGGAGAAAGTATGGGCTCTGTGGATATAGACAGTATGAATCTCGGAGACGAGGAAAGGGAGGAATAGATGTTTATTGTTATAATTGGATCCGGGCGGACAGGTTCTCTTCTTGCCGGGAATCTGTCCAGATCTGGCCATGAAATTGTAGTTGTTGAAAAAAGAGCTGCTTCCTTTACTCTTCTGCCGGTGGATTTCTCCGGATTTCAGATAAAAGGAGATGCTATGGAAAATGATGTTTTAAAAGAGGCGAGGATAGAGTCCGCTGATCTTGTTATAGTAACTACTGGAAATGACCAGGTGAATTATCTTGTAACTCAAATGGCAAAAGAAAACTTTGATGTTCCCAGAGTACTGGTTAGAACAATTGATCCTGCGGTAGAAGATATGTATAAAAATGTAGATAGAGTAGAAATATTTTCTCAAATTTCTCTCCTGGCTGAGAATATTATAAGCAAAATTGATAAGGAAGGAATGAGATTAGAGTGAATATCATCTTAGTTGGAGGTGGTAAATTAATTTACCATCTTGCCAAAAAATTAATCTCAAAAGGTCATTTCATTACAATTATAAATAAAGATCGAGAACTTGCTGCTGATCTATCTAAAGATATAAATGGTACAATAGTTTTTGGCGATGCATCAGAAAAAATGGTCCTGGAAGATGCTGGTGCATATAAAGCTGATGTTTTAGTTTCATTGACACAAAAAGATCATAATAATTTATTTATCTGTAAGATGGCTAAAGAATATTTTGGAGTTAAAAGAACTACTGCTCTTGTAAATAATCCAGAAAATGAAAATTTATTTAATAAACTTGGTATCAACAGTATTTTTAATATAACTGATCTAATTAGTTCTCTAATAGAACAGAGTGTTTCTTCTGATAATATTAACAATTTGACCATGATAGAAGATGGGAAGCTGAGTATATTTGAAGTAGAGGTTGAAGAAAATTCTGCAGCTGCAGGAAAAGAAATTAAAGAGATTGATCTGCCTCTTACCATTATTTTGGGAGGAATTATCAGAAATGGAGAAATACAGATACCAAGAGGTGGCTCTAAAATTGAAGTTGGAGATAAAATAGTTATTATTTCTCTGCCTGAAGAGCAGGCTGAGGCAATTAAAGTTTTTGGTGGTGAATAAATGTGAACTATAAAGATCTGCTTGTTTCAAGATATTTTTTAATCTTTAAATATACAGGTATGATAATAATGTTTGCCGGTGCGGCAATTTTATCACCACTTTTAGTTCTGTTTGCCTATCCGGAAGAAATAAATTATAGTTTTTATTTTATTTCAGCCGGTGGTCTTGCTGTTTTAACCGGTCTGCTGCTTTATATTTATGGAATAAAAAATAAAAAAGAAGATGTAGAACTATCTTTAAATGAGGGAAGTCTTATTGTAATATTTTCCTGGCTTGGTGCAATTGTTTTTTCAGCAGTACCCTTTGTCAGTGGACTGGGTATGAGCTGGAGTCATGCTGTTTTCGAAGTGGTAAGTGGGTGGACAACAACCGGTCTTTCCCTTGTTGATGTTACAGAAGCTCCCCGAATATTTCTTCTCTGGAGAAGTATTATGCAGTTTTTTGGTGGTGCCGGTCTGGCAGTAATTGCACTCTCCTATCTTTTACCGGTTCATGGAATGGGATTATATATGGCGGAAGCCAGAAGTGATAAACTTCTTCCCCATGTAAAGAGATCGACTTTAATGATTATGCGGATTTATACATTTTATACTTTAGTAGGTATTTTTTTATATTATATTTCTGGAATGGGTTTATTTGATTCTGTCAACCACTCTATGGCTGCCATATCAACTGGTGGGTTTTCTACTCAGGCTGACAGTATTGGTCATTATAACAGCCTTTCGATTGAAATTGTTACAATTATACTTATGTTTCTCGGTACAATAAATTTTGCCACACATTATACTCTTTTAAAAGGTAAAGTGAAAACTTTTTTTAAAAATGCAGAAATAAGATTTATGATAACTTCACTTCTGCTTTTAACTCCAGTAATTATGTTTTTTTCTTTAGATATAATCTATCCTTATCTGGGAGATAATTTAAGGCAGTCTTTTTTTCAGCTGGTAACTGCACTTTCGACAACTGGTTTTTCTACAATTTCATTTACTGGCTGGCCCGTTTTTGCTAATTTTATAATCATTCTGCTAATGCTTGTTGGTGGTGGAACTGGTTCTACTGCAGGTGGTATTAAACAGTACAGAGTTTATTTGATAATAAAATCTATTTATTGGGAGATCAAAGAACAGTTTTTGCCGAGAAGGTATGTGAGCAGCAATTATCTCTGGAGGGGAGAAAGTAAATTTTACGTAAAAAGTGAGCATGTACAGAGAGTGGCAAATTATATTATACTGTATCTTTTAACTTTTTTTGTAGGAGTTGGTATTTTTACTGCCCATGGATATACTCTGCTCGAAAGCATGTTTGAATTTGGTTCTGCTCTTGGGACGGTCGGTCTGTCAATAGGAATTACAGGTTTAGATACTCCATTAATGGTAATATGGACTGAAACTATAGGAATGTTCCTGGGAAGGCTGGAATTTTTAATTATTCTTTATGCAGGTATTAAATTGTTTAAAGATGGAGTTTATATCAGCCGCCATAAAAATTAGTTAATTAATTTTTGTTTAAGTAATTTTAAAACAGAATATTTTGTTTGCAGCTTAATTTCAGCACCGCTGAAAGTGGGGGACCCAATTTTTGGGGCTAATCTTTGATCAGGAGAGAGACCTTTTACTCTTAGCCCGTCAGCTAACCTCATCAGCTTATAAAAGGTAGATCTGGATTAATATTTATTTTATATATTTTCCCTTTCTGTTATTTTAATTACTTTTATAAGCCACTTCAGCTATCTGCTGTTGTGGTTTTTTTAATATAAAAAATTGTGATATAGGGGTGGTGTTAAATGGATATTGGTAATATTATTTTAGCATTGGTGACAATTTTTGTTTTTGGATATCTAACTTATGTATTATTTTTTCCAACAAAGTTCTAAAAGGATGGTGAAAAAATGCTGAATATAATAGCTCTGCTTGTCTTTTTTCTACTATTATTTACTTTAATTTATTTATTTGGGGAGTATATAGCCTGGATTTATAAAGAGGAAACGAAAAGTAAAAGTAATTTGCCGGATAAACTGAAATTTATTAAAAAACTGGATAGGCCATTTAAGTTTGTAGAAAATAAAATATTTTCGTTTTTAAATATTGACACTGATCAGGAAATGGACTGGAAACAGTATTTATTTTCATTGCTGATCTTTAATGGAGTTTTATTTATATTTTTATTTCTGGTTTTTAAATACCAGAATATTCTGCCTCTAAATCCGCTTAATTTAGACGGGATGAGCTGGCATCAGGCTTTCCATACAGCCAGTACTTTTATCAGTAATACAAATCAGCAGCATTATGCAGGCGAAACTTTATCATATTTTTCACAGCTCTTTGCAGTTGGCCTGGCAATGTTTTTATCTGCAGGTACCGGTCTGGCTCTTGCTCCGGCTTTTACACGAGGAATTCAGAATGAAGAAGATGGTAAATTGGGTAATTTTTATGTAAATTTAATAAAAGGTTTAATTAGATTTTTACTGCCGGTTTCTTTTATAGTTGCTCTACTTTTGATTTCTCAGGGTTCACCCCAGTGGTTTGGAGGAGAAATTGTAGTTAATACAGTTGAAGGAGTTAAACAGGCAATTCGTGTTGGTCCTGTAGCCGGAATAGAGGCTATTAAAACTCTGGGTACAAATGGTGGTGGTTTTTTTGCAGCAAATGCTGCCCATCCATTTGAAAATCCAACAGTTTTATCAAATATAGTGCTTAATTTAATAATGCTGGCCAGTCCTATGGCAATCATTTATTCTTTTGGAACCTGGATGGGAAAGAGGAGACATGGAGTAATTCTAATTGGAGCGTTATTTATAATCTTTTTAGGCCTATTCTGGATTACAGCAGCTGGAGAAATGCAGCCAAATAGGGCTGTTACAATGGCAGAAGGAGATCTACACATAGACCAGAGTCTGGGTAATATGGAAGGAAAAGAAACACGTTTTGGCAGTCTTTTAAGTTCACTCTGGGCTATTTCTACAACTTCAACTACTAATGGTGCAGTCAACAGTATGCATAATAGTTATAATCCCCAGGGAAGTGTTGGCCCATTTCTGGCAATGGCAATGAACTGCCTATATAATGGGGTTGGGGTTGGTCTGCTTAACTTAATGACCTATATATTCATCTGTGTATTTATCGCCGGTTTGATGATTGGTCGTGCTCCTCAGTACTTAGGTAAGCAAATTGAATGGCGTGAAGTTAAAATCGCAGCTTTAATTATTCTTCTGCTGCCTGTATTAGTTTTATTTCCAACTTCTATTGCAGTGATTACTAAAGTAGGAAAAGAAGCTATTCATAATCCCGGTTTTACTGGTTTTTCAGAAGTATTATATGAAATGTTTTCAGCTGCAGCCAATAATGGTAGTGGCTTTGAAGGCTTAATGGATAATTCAGTATTTTATAATGTACTTAATGGTGGAACCATTTTAATGGGAAGATATCTTCCTATTTTTGGCCAGCTTTTGATAGCTGGAAATTTATCAAAAAAGAAAATTCGTCCAGAAACCGAAGGAACACTTAAAGTTGAAAATTTATCATTTCTGATTCTATTTGTTGGTGTAATGATTATTATCGGTGGTCTAATCTTTATGCCTGCATTAGCAGTAGGACCAATTGCAGAAATGCTAAGTGGGGGGATGTAAAGATGTTCGATATAGATTGGGAACAGCAGTGGACAGCAATTAAACAGTCATTTATCAAACTGGATCCCGGATATTTGATCAAAAATCCAGTTATGTTTGTTGTAGAGCTCTGTACTATACTGACAATAATCTTGACAGTTTATCCACCTTTATTTAACGGTCAGGAACCTACCTGGTATTATCTGACAATCACATTAATTTTAGTTTTTACCCTCTTGTTTGCAAATTATGCTGAATCATTAGCAGAACTGCAGGGGGAGGCCCATGCTGATAGTCTAAAGGCCTTACAGGTTGAAAGTGAAGGTAAAAGATTAAAAAATAAAGATATTGAATTAGCTGATATAACAGAAGACGATTATGAGATTGTAGCTGGAGAAGATATAGAGAAAGGGGACTA
Source organism: Bacillota bacterium (assembly GCA_051747745.1). Classification (GTDB taxonomy): domain Bacteria; phylum Bacillota; class Halanaerobiia; order Halanaerobiales; family Halanaerobiaceae; genus QPJE01. The sequence continues at coordinate 18,024 of JBNJGL010000031.1, forward strand.
TGTATTTGTAGAAAAAGGAGACATTATACCTCGAGATGGAGAAGTTGTTGAAGGTAGTGCCTCTATTGATGAATCAGCAATTACCGGAGAATCAGAAGCTGTAATTAGGGAAAGTGGTGGTGACAGAAACTCTGTTACAGAAGGAACTGAAGTTTTAAGTGATGTGCTTAAAATTGAAGTTACTGCTGCAGTAGGAGAGTCATTTTTAGATAGGATGATTGGTCTGGTAGAGACAGCATCCAGACAGAAAACTCCCAATGAAATATCTATGACCCTGCTTTTAGCCAGCTTTACCTTTGTTTACCTGGCTGCAGTTGTCACTATGCGTTTCTTTGGCATGTATGTTGATATGAATGTTGATGTTGCAAACTTAATTGCTCTATTAATCGGTTTAATGCCGACAACTATTGGTGCTTTACTGGCCTCGATAAGAATTGCAGGAATGACCAGAGTGACCAGAGAAAATATAATTGCTAAATCAGGTAAGGCAGTTGAATCAGCCGGTGACCTTGATGCTCTGATTTTAGATAAAACAGGTACAATTACAACTGGAGAAAGAATAGCAGAGAAATTTATTGCAGTTGGCAGTGAAGATAATGAATTATATAAAGCCTGTCTGCAGTCTTCCTATTTTGATGAAACTCCAGAAGGGCGCTCAGTGGTTAATCTGGCTCATGATCTTGATGTTGATGTTGATGAAAGTGAGCTGAAAAAAGAAAATTTCGTTGAATTTTCTGCTAAAACCAGAATGAGCGGTATTGACCTGCCTGATGGAACTGAAGTTAGAAAAGGTTCTGTAGAGGCAGTTAAAGAATATGCAGAAGAGATTCCCGATGGATTGACAGATAAAGCACATGAAATTGCAGATAGTGGTGGAACTCCGCTGGCTGTGGCAGTTGATAAAAAAATTCTTGGCTTAATTGAGCTGCAGGATGAATTGAAAATTGGTATAAAAGCCAGAATCCAGGAACTTCAGGAAATGGGAGTTAAATGTATTATGGCAACCGGTGATAATGAAAGAACTGCCCGCTATGTAGCTGAGCAGGCTGGAATCGAAGAATACTATTCTGAGTTTAAGCCAGAAGAAAAAATTGCTCTGGTAGAAAAAATACAGAAAACAGGAAAGTTAATAGGAATGACCGGTGATGGTACAAATGATGCTCCTGCTTTGGCCAAAGCTGATGTGGGGCTGGCAATGCAGGCTGGTACTAATGCTGCTAAAGAAGCTGGTAATATGGTTGACCTTGATTCTGATCCGACTAAATTAATTGAGGTAGTTGCTATTGGTAAACAGCTTTTAATGACCAGAGGTTCTCTAACAACTTTCAGTATTGCCAATGATATTTCAAGATATTTTGCTCTGGTTCCTGCGATTTTTGGGGCAGGAATACCTGCTTTACAGCAGATTAACTTTATGAACTTATATTCACCACAGAGTGTAGTAATTGCTTCTTTAATTTATAATTCACTAATTATTCCCTTTTTAATTCCGCTGGCAATGAAGGGTGTGGATTATAAAGCGGAGAGTTCTTCCAAATTACTGCGTAAGAATTTGGTTATGTATGGTGGAGCCGGTTTAATTGCACCATTTATTTCTATTAAATTAATTGATATGCTATTAGTAATGCTGGGGGTGTTTTAAATGAGTATCAGAAAAGATTTATTAACTGCAGTAAAATTGCTCTTAGTTTCTTTACTGCTTTTTTCAATAATTTATCCACTGCTGCTTGGTGGAATTGGGCAGTTATTTGCTGATAAAGCAGAAGGCAGTATAGTTTATAAGGATGGAGAAGCTGTAGGTTCACGTCTAATAGGTCAGAATTTTGAAAGCGACAGTTATTTTATATCCAGACCATCTTCAATAAATTATGATGCCTCTATTTCTGGTAGTGATAATCTGGCTTCATCAAATCCAAAGATGCAGCAGAGAATAACTGCTGACTTAGAAAAAATTGAAACAAAATATGATTCTGGAAATAATGCAGTACCTGTGGATTTAATTACTGAATCTGGTTCTGCTTTAGATCCTCATATTTCTCCAGAGGCAGCTTATTTTCAGGTTACCTATCTCAGCCAGAAGACTGGCCTTACTGAAACTGAGCTAAATTCATTGATCAGCAAACATACTGATGGACGTTTATTAGGCTTATTTGGAGAAAGCAGAGTTAATGTACTGGAATTAAATCTTGCTTTAGAGGAGGTATTAGATTAATGAATGATAAATCAAAAGAAAGCTGGCCCGGATATAATAAAATTTTGCTTCCTTTAGGTCATAAAGCAGATATTAATAATTTAACAGATCTGGCTTCTTATATAATTGAAAGAAAAAAAGGAATGGTTAAATTTATTCATGTGATTCAGGAAGGAAGTTATATTAATCTACCCAGGGAGTGGAGAGAGGGAGCGCAGAGAGTTACTGATAGCCATCATAAAATGATGACATATGGAATACACAGTGATCGTGAAATTGTGACTTCTAAAACTGTTGAAAGAGGTATTTTAGAAACAGCGTTTGATATGGAAGCAGAAGCAATAATATTAGGCTGGGGACCCAAACCAGGTGCTAAGATCTCTAAAATGGCTTCAAATATAATGGGCAATTTTCATGGAGATGTAATTATTTATAAAAATAGAGTTGATATTGAACAAACAAAAAAAATAATGTATCCGGTAGCAAAAACACCTTCGAAGAGCAGATTGAATTTGATTAAACATATAATTCAGGAAACTGGAGCTACTTTAACATTAACTCATTACGTAGATAAAAGAAATGGCAGCCTTCAAAAAGGAAATGAAATTCTGGAAAATGCAGAAGAAAAGGCCTTTGAATTTAATATTGATGTTGAAACTAAAATACTTGAGGGTGATTCTTTGACAACTAGTATTAAAGAATCCACAGATGATTTTGATTTGTTGGTTATTGGACCTTCTGGAGACTGGTGGGTTTACCAGACATTATTTGGGAAGAAAACAGATAAAATTGCAGAGGCAGCAAAATGTTCAGTCTTACTTCATAAGTATGGAGAAGAAGAATAGTAATAAAAAAACCTCATATTTATTAAAATTATCTAAAGAAAATTTCATTTAAAGCTGTGATTTAATGGGAGAAATTCATAAAAAAAAATAAAATAGCCCATTGAGCATAAAAGAACTCAATGGGCTTGTTTTTACTACTTCTTTTAATTTTTGAAAATATTTATTAACCGCGAATTGCTCTAATAAACCAGAGATTTTTGCTGTATCCAGCAACATGTTCTTCCAGTTCACCTACTACTTCAAAATCGCCATCTTTGTCTGCTTCTTCTCTTATTTTAACTGCAAGAGATTTCATCTCTTTAAGATCATTTTCAACGATTTCTAGAACTTCGTCACAGCCAAAAACTTTTCCTTCCAGTTCATCAACTGTGGCATTTTCCATATAATCTCCCATCTTTACTAAAGGCATTTCACCTTTCATCTTCATGATTTCAGCGATTTCATCATACTTTTCAAAGAAATCATCATATAGAGCTTCAGTAAATTCGTGGATCTGCATAAAGCGCTTCCCTTCTACATTCCAGTGAAGGTTATGTAGTTTTGTGTTCAGTACAGCTAAATTTGCTAAATAAGTTTGTAAGTTTTCATAATTTTTCATTTTTATTTCCTCCTAATTAATTTCTTTTCTTATCAGTAATAATTACTGATATCAATTACTCTATTATTAATATATATTATATTATCGGAAATGTCAAGATTAAAAGTGAAATTGTAAAATGATTTACTT
>JBNJGL010000031.1:21886-26676 GCA_051747745.1 Bacillota bacterium
ACTGTTACAGTAATGGATGCACCTGATTTTTATAAATGGATTAATGGAGGAGAATTCATTATATCTACAGCATATGTTATTAAAGATGATATTGATTATTTATTGGAACTGCTTGATATAATGGATCAGAAAAATGCAGCTGGTCTTGGAATTAAAATAGACAGATATATAAAAATAGTGCCAGAAGAGATTAAAAATAAAGCTGATAGGTTAAATTTCCCTATAATCTACATTCCCGATGAATTTGCATTTGCAGATATAATTAACCCTGTTTTATCAGAGGTTGTCAATCGGCAGGCTAAGAAACTAAGATATTCTGAAAAAGTTCATGAGTCTTTTACAAAATTAGTTTTGGAAGATGAGGATTTTCCAGTAATTCTTGATAGTTTAGAAAAATTGATAAAAACAAAAACTGTTTTTTATGATAAATTTTCAGAACAGCTTTTTAATTCCAGAAAACTGATAAATAATACAAAAGGTATAAGTGATTTAATAGAAGAAAACTTTACTTACAAATTGACATATAAAAATAAAACATATGGTTACATTATTTTAATTGATAAGGAAGCCGATTTTGTTTTAAAAGAATATGATAAAATTGCTGTTGAACATGCTGCTACTGTTTTGCGGTTAAAAATTCAGCGGGAAATTTCTAATTACCAGGTGGAGTTAAGATTTAAAAATGAGTTCATACAGGATCTGATTTTTAATAACTTCAGTTCAAAAGATGAAATAAAAGAACAGCTAAATAAATATGACTGGACATATAATAATGATATTTTTTGTTTAATAACTAAACTGGATAAGCACAGCAGTATAACTAAAGCCAGAGATCTTGAAAGAAAATTCAAAGAAGAGTTTTGCGGTTCTGTTTTTACTCAAATTGGCAATCGATTTATTTATTTAATTAAATTAGATGGAAACAGCGAATATATGGATCGGAATGTTAAAAAGAAAATAAAGAAAATATTTTCTGATGCTTCTAATGGAAGTTTTTTTTATACAGGTATTGGAAATGTAAGAGCTAACATAGCTGATATTAATTTAAGCTATGAAGAAGCAAAAAATGCTCTAAATTTAGGTATGAATATAAAATCTGAGGAAAAAATTTATTTTTTTAATGAACTCGGCATATACAGGCTGCTGGATATTGTAATAAAAGAAGACATAGCAGAGGAATTTATGGAAGATAATCTTGGAAAGCTTATAAGATATGATAACAGTGCAAATGATAATTTGCTTGAAACATTAGAAACAATAATAGAAAATGACTGGAATTTAAAAAAGAGTTCACAGGATTTATTTATTCATTATAATACTGCAAAATACAGGTTCAGCAAGATATGTAAAATTTTAGATTTAGATCCCGATGACTGGAATCAAAAGTTAAATATAGCCATTTCCGTAAAATTATTAAAAATGAATATTTAAATCTTATACGAACCGTACAATTTGAGGGAACTTTTATTGTACGGTTAAAATATATTAAATATTCAGTATATTTGATATAATCAATATATGATTGAAATATAATTCGAAAAAGGAGGTGAGTTAAACTGAATATCAATTTTAAAAGATTAAAAAAATCACTGGAAAAGATTAATTCATTTAACAGTACTCCGGAAAAAGGAATCAGCAGACTCAGCTTCAGCAGTGAGTACAAACAGGCTCTAAAATATCTAATTAGTGAAATGGAAAAATTGGATATGGAGATTTATTTTGATGAGATCGGCAATTTATTTGGTAAATATTCTAAAAATACTGAAAAAGAAGAGGCTGTAATGGTTGGTTCCCATATTGACAGTGTAAAAAATGGGGGAAGATTTGATGGAGTTGTAGGAGTAATGGGAGCACTGGAAGTGATCAGGACTATTGACAAAAATAATATTGCTCTTAAACATCCTATTGAACTTGTTGCTTTTGTAGAAGAAGAAGGTACGACTTTTGGTTCAACTCTTCTGGGAAGCAAATTTTTTATTGATGAAATTAAGGATTTCAGCAGATATACTGATGATGATGGTGTTTCTATTCTGGAAAGAGCTGATGAATTTTCTATAATAAAAGATTACAAAAAAAGAGGAGATACTCCTATAAAAGCAGTTTTAGAGATGCATGTTGAACAGGGTAATGTGCTCCATTCAGAAAATATACCCATTGGAGTTGTTACCAATATTGCCGGTGTTAACTGGCTCAGCATTGTACTCAAAGGACAATCCAATCATGCAGGATCAACACCCATGCATCTAAGAAAAGACCCTTTTCCAACTGCCGGTTTAATTATTAATGAAGTAGAAAAAATTGCAAAAAACTGTCCGTTTTCTGATACTTTAGTAGGAACAGCCGGTTCAATTAAAGTTACTCCAAATGTAACAAATGTAATCCCTTCAGAAGTAGAAATTAATGTTGATGTTAGAGATATTTCTCAAAAAGGTATGGATTATCTTGTTACTAATCTTAAGGAGTTTGCAGAAAAATTAGTAGAAGACAGTGAAATAGAATTAGTTATTGATGCAGAGGAAACTGCACCTCCAATTAAACTTTCTGATAAGATTATGCAGACTATTTCTGAAAGAGCTGAAAAAAGAAGTTTTGATTTTAAACATATGCACAGTGGGGCAGTACACGATTCTTCTCTTCTGGCAAAAAAATATGATGTAGGAATGATTTTTGTTCCCAGTATTGATGGTATTAGTCATGCACCAGAAGAGGCGACTGAATATGTAGATATAGAAAAAGGTGCTAATGTACTGCTGGATACGGTTTTAGAATTAAGTACTTAAAAGGAGGAAAATAATGGATCAAGTATTAAAAGTAGCCAATGAATGGGGAGTTTGGCTTGCGGCAGCTCCAGTTGTTATTGTTGCGTTGGTTCAGGCTTTATTATATTATCGTCAGTCTATGAAGGTAGGACAGGAGATCGGATTAACTAAATCCGAACTTAATAAGGCTTTTAAAACAGGTGTGGTAACATCTATCGGTCCTGTAATCGCTGTATTTATAGTTATGGTGGGTTTAATGTCAGTAATTGGTGGTCCAATGGCATGGATGAGATTATCTGTTATCGGTGCAGCTCCAACTGAATTGACTGCAGCCCGCCTGGGTGCAGATGCAGCAGGGGTTGAATTCGGTGGAGATGGATATAATTTAGAAGTAATGGCAGTATCATGGTGGAATATGATTATTAACGGTGTAGGCTGGCTCTTATTTGTAGGGTTATTTGCTCATAAATTAGAAGATGTTCGAGAAAAAGTTGCCAATGGAGATTCAAGATGGCTGGGTGTACTCAGTGGTGCAGCTATGCTTGGTGTATTTGGTTATTTGAATGCTGATTATGTACTTTCACTGGGTGGTCCACTTGTAGCAGTTGTTGTTGGTGCATTATCAATGGTTGCTCTCCTTAAAATATCGGAAAGCTTCCGGCCAATAAAGGAATATTCACTTGGTATTGCAATGCTGTTAGGTATGTTTTTTGCTACATTATTAGGATAATTGGGATTAGTACATTTTAATCAGAAAGATATAATACTCGATAAAATAAAATGGAAATTATTAAAATCAATGATATAGAATTATAAGAATATAAAATGGTTACGGCAAATAAAAGGGGGAAAAACAATTGACTGACAAACAGTGGCACGAAGACTGGTATTTACCTGTAAAGAAAGTTGGAATGGCAACACTTTTACTGGCAGCTGTATTTTCATTTCTTCCACTTGTATATTTATATTTTGCTAAAGGAATTTTACCCGATTTTACAACCTCGATTAGAGCCTGGGGTCTGGTGGCAGCATCTTTTGGAGCTTTTTATGTAGTTGAACCGGTTTCCTATTATGCGATACTTGGACTTGCAGGGACATATTTATCATTTTTGACCGGTAATATTTCCAATCTGAGACTTCCCTGTTCTGCGATGGCCCAGGAAGTTCTGGAAGTTAAAGAAGGAACTAAGGAAGCAGAAATAGTAGGTACTTTAGGAATCACTGGTTCTGTTGTAACAAATCTTTTAGGTGTAACACTGGCAGCATTTATAGGAATGTCTATTATTGAAGTACTGCCAGATGTGGTAATACATGCATTTAGAAATTATACTGCACCGGCTATTTTTGGAGCTGTATTTGGGCAGTTTTCTATGAAATATCCACAGCTTGCTCCGGTTGGTATCGGACTTTCTATCATATTAATTGGATTTTTTGGAGCACCGGCCTGGTTAAGTATTCTGGCAGCTGTTTTTGGTTCTATTTTTGTAGGTAAAGTATTATTTGATAAAGGTATTATTGATTGATTATATAGTTTAAAAAGAGATAAATATTAGATGATTTTTTGGAATAGGAGTGATAAATTATGGATTTTAAAAAGATGGCTTTAGATATTGAAGATCAGATAATCAAATGGAGAAGAGATCTGCATCAGATCCCAGAAACACAGCTTGATCTTCCCAAAACAAATGAGTATATTAGAAATGAACTGGATAAAATGGGGATAGAGTATAAATCAGGTCTTGCCAAAAGTGGTGTAGTGGCTACAATCTGGGCTGGAGATGAAGATTCTAAAACATTTGCTGTAAGAACTGATATGGATGCACTTGATATCACTGAAGAAACAGGACTGGATTTTGCTTCAACACATGAAGGAAAAATGCATGCCTGTGGTCATGATTCTCATATGGCTATGGCTTTAGGTGTTGCAAAGCTTGCCAGTGAAAACAAAGATAAGCTGGCCGGAAATGTAAAGATAATTTTTCAGCCTGCAGAAGAAGGACCAGGTGGAGCAAAGCCTATGATAGAAGAGGG
>JBNJGL010000032.1:0-26531 GCA_051747745.1 Bacillota bacterium
GTCCCAGGTGTTTACAAAATCCCAGCCATCATAATTACTTAAATCTTTCATTTCATCTGTGGTTAGTCCATTTCCTCCATCAGAAGAAATTTGTCCTGACGTATCTATATCCCAGTAGCTTGTCGTATCTACAGTTCCACCACTGTTATAACCTACAAGTCCCCCTATATGATTAATATTGTCAGCTGAAATATATCCAGCTGCATAACTCTTTTCTATACTTCCTGAATTAATATTATAGCCAACCAAACCTCCTACGGAATCATAACCTTTTACATTTCCTTTTGCATAACTATTAGAAATACTACCTCCATTACTATTACCCACTAACCCTCCAGAATTATAGCCGCCAGAATTCACATCACCTTCTGCATAACTCTTATTAATATTTCCATTGTTATTATATCCTACAAGACCCCCTGCTCCATTATATTGTGAATAAATATTGCCTAATGCATAACTATCGTTTATGCTTGTAGTATTATTATATCCTACCAATCCACCAACACCAGAAGATCCTTCCACTTTTCCTTCTGCATAGCTGTTATTAATACTACCCATATATGAATAACCTACAAGACCACCAACACTTTCATTTCCTTTAATATTACCTGCCGCATAGCTATTATAAATACTACCACTAGAATTGTTACCGCTTAATCCACCGATATAATCTCCTCCAGATTCTATATTACTTTCTGAATAACTATTTGTTATATTTCCTTTGTTATCTCCAGATATACCCCCAACATATTTTTGTCCATTAATCTCACCAGTTGAAAAACTATTTTCAATAGTACCTTCATTTAAGCCCGCCAGTCCTCCAATATTAATAAAATCATCCTCAGTCACACTAATATAAGCTAATATTTCCTCTTGATCTAAAATATTACCTTTTACTAAACCCTCACTATAGCTATCAATTATATCCCCACTGTTTTCACCAGCTAATCCCCCGATGTTAGAATCACCATCAATATCTGCCGTTGAATAACTATTTGTTATACTGCCAGTATTTTCACCTACTATACCACCAGCTTTTTCTCCCAAATAATAGTGTTCCGTTACACCCGTCATTGTATAATTTATTTCATTTCTACCCTTGGCTTTTATTTGACCTGTAGTATAGCTGTTTTCGATATTTCCTTCATTTAGACCAGCTATTCCTCCAACATAAGTATGCCCTCTGATATTAGCATTTTCTAAACCTAAGTCTCTAATAACTGCATCACCAAAATTATCTGCAAATAAAGCTACATAATTTTCTTCAGGTCTGTTAATTACTAAATCACTAATTGTCATATTATTACCTGCAAAAATCCCCTGAAAATATGGCCCTCCGATTGGCTTCCATCCTTTACCTCCATTTGCTGCTGCACCTGCAAGCTCTTCATAACCTTCAGAGTCAGAATTTAAGTTTGCTTTCATAAGGTATATAGAAGACATATCTTCGCGAACAGCATTTAAATCATGCCAGTCTTTAATTATATGATCAGATACATCTACAATTTCATAATTTTTTATATCATTTTGTTTTTCATATTCTGTGTTGAAGTTCTCCAGCCTGTTTAATCGATCCTCTTCTGTTAGACCGACAATTTCATTAAAATAAATACCTATATCTGTATTATCAATATTGTTAGCTTTTATAACTGGTGCATTATTGGTATTTAAATACCATATATTGACCGCATAATCAGATTCAGCACCTTCTGAGTTAAGGTTCACAAAATTATTGTTAGAAATTGTGATACTTTCATTTGCATCAATACTATCATGATTATCAATATATATACCCTTTATTTCTTCAAAAATACTACTGTTTTTTATCTCAAAATCATTATTTTTTATCTCTATATTAAATTCTTGGCCTGGATCTTTTCCTACACCAAGTTCAATAAGACTGGCTATTTCACTTTGAAAACTTGATTCTGCTCCATCTATATCACCAAGCTTCATATTATTAATTTTGATCTGTCCTGCTATACTATTACCATCAATTAATTTAAAATCACTATCTGTTCCAGCAAGCTCTAAACCTGAAAGTGTATTATTCCCAGAAACTTCTATTAAAGTCTCCCTCCCGGTAATTTTAGCTCTTTTCCCATCAGGTTTAAAAAATGTGTTAATACTGCCATCCTGAGATCGAACAGCAAGTTCACCATAACCTGTAGATAATAATTTTTGACCATATTTTAGACTTAATTTTTGTGTGTCTAAATTAAAGTCATTATTTCCTCCCATAAAAACTATAATATCATTTGACTCTTCTGATGGCACTTCAAGAATGGGACCTCCCTTAATAGAAACTCCTTCATTAACAGTCAATATATTATTAATTACTAAATAATCTATATCCACTGGCTCTGATTCAGTCCCCTCAGTATTATCATTATCTTCTGATGTTACATACCATATTTTACCCAGTTTATTTCCTTCACTATCATAAGCCTCTACTTCTGCTTCTTTATTTTTGGAAGCTTCATTACTTACTGCTTCTCCTACAACTATATCAAGATCTCTTTCCGGCTGTTCTGTCATCCTTGTCTCTAAAATATCTTTCTCAGAAACATCATTTTTAGCAGTAGCTAAATCAGATGACCCTTTTCCAAATGGAATTGAAATAGCAAAAGTAGCTTCTGTATTACTGCCCCTCACATTATCATCTTGCCACTTTAATCCAAGTTTCCAGGTAGTTTTATTTTTATCACCAAATTGCTTATCAACCCTTATCTCTTTACCTCTAATTGTATCTACATCACTCTCAAAAAATGTATAATATTTTGCATATATACCAACATCTTTAAATATGTTATCTAAATTATAAAATCTTTTTCCTATCTCAAAATCTAATCCATCCATTGCCTTATAATAGATTTCATTACCTGTAGATATTACTAATTGCTGACTTTCATTAACTCTTACTGTTGGGCTTCCTCCAGCAGAGGCACCCGGAGCAAGCACTTTATTATTATCAGCAATATATGCATTTACCCTCAAATCTATTTTCTCTGTTAATATTTCTCCACCTACAGTCCACATATCCCAGTAATAATCATATTCTTTTCTTCTATCTCTAAATATGTATACACCTCTAATATGTCCATCTGTATCACCTTTTTTATTTCTATAACCAAAACCTATATTCCATTCATCAATATCTTCTTCACTCAATCTGTACCTGATGTCAGTATACCAGCTTGAATTTCTAGTATCATAAATTGGATATAATACTCCAATCTGACTTATAAAATCATCTCCAGTCAAACCTCTAATATTTAATTTTGGATTTCTTTTTAAATTATTTGCAGATACCGGTGCTGATATAATTATCAGAATTGTTAAACATATAATAAAAAAGAGACCCTTTTTAATTGCTCTCATAATATATTCCTCCTATTATTTTTTAATAATGCTTATTTACATTAATATTATTAATCTTTTTTACATAATTTGATAAAAAATGTGTAATTATCATATAATTCGACATATATTTACTTTATCCTTTTAATTTTATTAGTTTTTTATATTTTTAATATAATAATCTAAATTTACAAATTTGCTATTCATTAAAAAATTGCAGATAATTTTTTTATTATAATCAAACCTAAAAAAAGCTCCCTTTAAAAGGAGCTTCTAATTAACAGAGAAAATATTCCATTATTATTTTTTTATATTGTTTTATTTTAATATTAAATCTTCTTTAAACTAATATAATTTTTGTTATTGGTATAAATAATCTCCAGAGGATAATTATCTTCAATCCATCTGAATGTTTTAAGGCTGTATAAACTTATATGTGTATCATCTCTTATATACCACCAGTCTGCAAAACTATCAGCTTCGGTATAAAAATTAGTCATCACTGCCAGCAGTCCACCATCTTTTAACAGCGAAAGTAGATGCTCTATTTCTTTACGTGGATTTAAAAAATGTTCAAAAACTTCAGTTGAAGTAATTAAATCATAGCTTTTTTCCTTATAATCCAGATCTGGGAAAAAATATGGGTCATAAATTTTAGTGGAAAAGCCTTCTCTCCTCATAATCTCTGCTAAAACCGGGCCAGGTCCAGCACCAAAGTCAAGCACTTCAGCATCAGATCGAACAAAAGGAAAGACAGCATTATCCAGAAACTGCCTGAACATATTGACATAACCCTCATTTTCAATAGAATTGTTGTGTTCCTGATACCGCTTTTTTTCATCACCGGCAGTCAAAATATATTTCTCATCTTTAAAAATTAAACCACATATCTGACATTGAAAAAAACGCCGATCATCCTGCCGGCGCTCAGCGGTACTTCCACATAATTTACATTTCAAAATAATTCCTCCTACAGAATTAGCTTAACATTAGATTTATATTTCCTTCCATACCAACCTGGTAAGTCTTTTCCCTAAAACAAACAGGAATTAGAAAAGATTTTTATATTTTTTTGCAGAGAATATTTTAACTTACATTTTCATAAACTGTCTGTTCTATCAGCTTCTTTTTCAGCCCTATCAGTTCCTTTTCCAGCTCCACTATCTTTTCTTTGACTGGATCAGGCAGATCCGCATGTTCTAGATCTCTTTCAGGATGGATCTTCCTGCCATTTTGAGCAACAACACGTCCCGGTACTCCTACAACTGTTGCATTTGCTTCTACTTCTTTGAGCACAACCGAACCTGCACCCACCTTTACATTATCACCGATCTCCATAGACCCAAGCACCTTTGCACCGGCTCCAATAATAACATTATCACCGATAGTTGGATGGCGTTTCCCTTTCTCTTTACCTGTACCGCCAAGAGTTACTCCCTGAAATAAAGTAACATTATCACCTATTTCAGCAGTCTCTCCTATCACAACTCCCATACCGTGATCAATAAAAAATCCCTTCCCTATCTCTGCACCAGGATGAATCTCTATTCCGGTTAAAAATCTGGTCAGCTGTGATATGATTCTTGGTAAAGTTCTCAGACCTTTTTTATAAAGAAAATGAGAAAAGCGGTGGAAAAACAGTGCATGCAGCCCTGAATAAGTCAGTATAACTTCCAGCAGATTATCTGCAGCCGGATCTCTATCAAAAACAGCATCTATATCAGCTTTAAACGTTTGAAACATAATAAAAACCTCCCTGAAGATATCTATAATCAATTAAAAAACAGTCGTTTCCCTAAATATAAGTAAACTACTCAACATATATTTATTATAAACATCTGAGAGGTCAAATGCAAGTAAAGTTATCACATTTTTATTTGTTCTTTTATCTTTCTTCTCTTTCCAGCTGCATGGCAGTAAAACCAATATCTGTTCTGTAGTGCATATCTTCAAATTCTACATCTTCTATATACTGATAAACCTTATCGATGGCAGAAAACAGACCATCAGTTAAAACGGTAAGGTTTAAAACCCTGCCTCCATCAGTAATAAATTTCCCATCTTCAAAACGTGTTCCTGCATGAAATAAAAGCAGATCATCAAAATGTTTGAGATTGTCTATTCCCCTGATTTCCTTACCACCAATATATGTTAGTGGATAACCGGCAGAGCAGAGTACAACACAGGCTGCAGCCTCTTTGGAAAACTCAATCTTTTCTTTGCTTTCTAAATTACCTTCAATGACAAGTTCCATTAGCTCTATAAGATCTTCTTTTAATCTGGGCAGTATAACCTGTGTTTCCGGATCACCAAACCGAGCATTATAATCCAGCACTTTTGGCCCCTGTTCGGTAAGAATAATACCGGTAAATAATACACCTTTATAGTCTATTCCTTCTGACTTAAATGCAGCCAGAGTTGGACGCAGGATATCCTCACAGATTTCTTCCATAATCTTTTCGTCCACAAATGGAGATGGGGAATAAGCACCCATACCACCGGTATTTGGACCTTCATCACCATCAAAAACAGCTTTATGATCTCTGGCAGTAGAAAACGGAAGCATTGTTTCTCCATCACTTAAAGCGAAAATAGATACTTCCTCACCTTCCAGAAAATCTTCTACTACTATCCTATCTCCAGCATCTCCAAAAACCTTATCTTCCATAATCCTCTCTACCGCATCCTGAGCTGATTCAAAGTTATGGGCCAGAATTACCCCTTTGCCCCGGGCCAGCCCTTCAGCCTTAATGACAATCGGATAATCAGCATTTTTGAGATAGGCCAGAGCAGAATCCGGATCAGTAAAAACCTCAAATTCAGCTGTCGGTATATTATATCTTTTGAGAATGTTTTTTGCATAAACCTTGCTTCCTTCAAGCAGAGCAGCCTGTTTTTTGGGACCAAATATCTTCAAACCTCTTTCTTCAAAATGGTCAACAATACCTGCAACCAGAGGTTCTTCCGGCCCCACAACAGTAAGATCTATTCCCTGTTTTTCAGCAAAATCTGCCAGCTGCTCAATATCATCAGCAGCAATATCCACCTTCCTGGCAAGTTCAGCCATCCCGTCATTTCCGGGAGCAGCATAGATCTCCTCTACTTTTTCACTCTGAAAAATTTTCCAGACTAATGCATGTTCTCTACCACCACTGCCGACAACTAAAACCTTCATAACTGATCCTCCTTATCTAACTATTGCTTCTTCTCTTTTTGGTCCAATACCGATTATCTTAACAGGAATACCACTCAGTTCCTCAATTCTTTCTACATATTTTTTTGCATTTTCAGGCAGTTCTTCATAACTGCGGCAGCCGGTTATATCTTCATCCCAGCCGGGCCAGCTTTCATAAACAGGCTCATAAGGTACTTCACTTTCTAGATAGGGTGGAAATTCTTCTACCTTTTCCTCTCCGTGTTTATATGCAGTACAGATCTTAATTTCTTCCAGAGTTGAAAGAACGTCAAGTTTGGTCAGAGCAATCTCGGTTAATCCATTAACCCTCACTGCGTGCTTAAGTACAGGAATATCCAGCCAGCCACATCTTCTCGGCCTACCTGTAGTTACACCATATTCATGCCCTTTTTCCCGCAGAAATTCTCCCCACTCACCGTGCAGTTCTGTGGGAAATGGACCTTCTCCTACTCGTGTAAGATAAGCTTTAGTTACTCCAATTACATCATCAACAGTGTTCGGGCCCATACCTGTTCCTGTACACACACCACCTGCAGTTGGATTGGAGGATGTTACAAATGGATAGGTTCCATAATCTACATCCAGGAGTGTTCCCTGTGCACCTTCAAAAAAGATTTTTTCTCCTCTTCTGTGTGCTTCATTTAATAAGAGAGACGTATTACAGACATGTCTCCTTATCTTTTCTATATATGGTTCATATTCTGCGATAATATTATCTGCAGACAGTTTTTTTATACCATATATTTTTTCCAGAATAAGATTATGATATCCCAGAGATTTTTCAAGCTTCTGTTTAAATCGTTTTTTATCGAAGATGTCAGCTATTCTAATTCCTCGTCTTGCAACCTTATCTGTATAACAGGGACCAATACCTTTTCCGGTTGTCCCGATCTTCTCATCACCTTTTCTCTCTTCTTCCAATTTATCAAAAAGCCTGTGATACGGCATTATTACATGGGCGGTTTCACTTATATATAAATTTTCCAGGCTTATATTTCTTTTTTCCAGACCCTCCATCTCTTCTACCATTGCAGCAGGATCTATAACAACTCCACCACCTAAAACCGATTTTTTCTCTGGATAAAGAATCCCGGAAGGTATGAGGTGAAGTTCAAATTTCTCATCTCCAACTATTACTGTATGGCCGGCATTATTTCCGCCTCCATATCTTACTACCACATCTGCTGTCCTGGCAAGCATATCTGTTATCTTACCTTTTCCTTCATCTCCCCACTGAGCACCAACCACCACTTTGTTTGCCATATATTCGCCCGTTTATTTTACAATAAGCGGACTTCCTCCTCTCATATTTACATAATTCTTCTTTTTATGTTAATAATCCTGTTCTTTTATAGATATAATTTATTTTCTTTAAATAAGCCTGCCAGTCAAATATCTTATCAAGCTCTTTTTCATTTAAAATATTCATAATTTCTTTATCCTCACTGACAAGTTTTTTGTAATCTTCTTTTTCATCCCATGCTTTAAGTGCATTCCGCTGTGCAAGCTCATATGCTTCTTCTCTGCGCAGACCTTTTTCCACTAAAGCAAGCATTAACCTCTGTGAAAAGGTGAGGCCAAGTGTTTTTTCGAGATTATCCAGCATATTATCCTTGTTTACAACCAGTTCTTCAATCACTTCTTTAAATTTAACCAGCATATAATCTATCAAAATTGCACTGTCAGGAAGTACTATTCTCTCAACAGAAGAGTGGGTTAAATCTCTTTCATGCCAGAGTGATACATTTTCCAGGGCAGGTATTACATTACCCCGCACAACCCGGGCCAGCCCGGTAAGCCTTTCACAGACAATAGGATTCTTCTTGTGGGGCATGGCAGAAGAACCTTTCTGTCCCCTGCGGAATCCTTCTTCTACTTCAAGAATATCTGTTCTCTGGAGATTTCTAATCTCTGTTGCAAATTTTTCTATCGAAGCTGCCGCCAGGGCCAGCCTCTCAACAAAATCTGCATGACGGTCACGCTGAAGAATCTGACTTGTCACTGCTGCATTTTTAAGTGAAAGTTTTCTGCAGACAATTTCTTCAACCTGAGGATCAATACTGGCAAAAGTTCCCACCGCACCGGAAATTTGGCCGGCTGCTACTACTTCCAGCAGCTGTTCAAATCTCAGGATATGTCTTCCGATTTCCTGATACCAGGTTAAAACCTTAAGTCCCCAGGTAACAGGTTCTGCGTGAACACCGTGGGTTCTCCCCACCATTATAGTATCCTTATGTTCTATAGCTTCTACTCCCAGAGCAGTAGAAAGTTCTTCTAAATCTTCCAGTACCAGCTCTACTGCCTCTTTCATCTGCACTGCTCTTGCAGTATCTTTAATATCAGAAGAGGTAAGACCTTCATGAATAAAGCGGGCTTCCTCTCCTAAAGGAGCAGAAATCCCCTCAATAAAAGCTATCATATCATGTCTTGTTGTTTTCTCAATTTCTTTTATTTTTTCTAAGTCAAGCTGAACATTATCTTTTATCTTTTTTACAGCCTCTGCTGGAATTTCTCCCATTTCAGCCCTTGCTTCCAGAACTGCAATTTCTATATCCAGCCATATTTTGTATTTATTTTCTTCACTCCAGATCCTTTCCATCTGAGGCCTGCTGTATCTTGGCAGCAATGCAATCTTCCTTTCTATACTTAATATATTATTGAAACATTTTAATCCAGTTTAATATTAGCAGATTGATATCCTGGTGTCAAGAAATAGTCGAATATTATCTATCTTTTTGCTAATAATGTTCGGATAAATTTCAGTTGATTTTTCCTTCTACTTAATATTATAATGGTTATCCATAAAAAATTAAACTAAATAGTGTTTTCTGCTGTTATTTTTTCATCAGCACTTCAGAATAAAACACTATTTGGTTTACTAATGGCATTTATTATCTTATAATTATAATATGAGTAAAATTTGTGCCGGCTGATTTGACCTTATGAATTGAAAGGAAGAACAGGGATGATAAAGCAGGAAGATTTTAATCCATACAGAAGAAATATCAATCTTTCCGATGGAGAAAGCCGCCAGACTGTAAGTATTGCTGACAATTTTTTGGAAAAAGGTGTTTTCCGCAAATTAAATGGTTCGGAATTTAAAGTTCTTATTTATCTTTTAACACACAGAGAACAGCAGAGTGAAGCCGTAATAGAACTTCCAAGAACTGCTGCTGCTCTGGGGCTGGAAATGCCCGGCCTTAAATCAGCTCTTGCAGAACTTGAGAAAAAATCAATTATCTCTCAGGGAGGAGAAAAAACCCGCTCTCTAAAAACATATTTTCTCCACCTGGACAATCTTCTTTCTGCTGAACCTCAGACCAAAGATGCAGCCAGTTCTCCTCAGCTAAAAGGAAGAGAGTTAAGAAAAGAGATTATTCGTTCAAATATGGTCTCCAGAAAGGAAATTGCATCAGCAATAATTTCCTTTATTCCTCCCGGCAGCAGAAGCCGCTATCGGCGTGATGAAATAAACGGGTGGATGGAAGATTTTGATCTTAAAATGCTAAAAGAACTGGTCCGCCGGGTTGATAAGTGGGTTGACCGCCAGGGTGGAAGTGATTATATGCAGGGTGCATATGCCTATCTCAGGGCAATCATACAGAGCTGGTATGAAGATGAAATAACAGGTTATGAGGAGCTGCAGGAGAAGGATAAACTGCATCGGGAAACTAAAGAGCTGGCTCAGGCTTATGGTATTAGAAGTTCTGATCTCAATACAGCTCAGCTCAAAACATTTTTGAGCTGGATTACAGGCAGTCAGGCCTTAAGCAAAGATCTGGCACTTACAGCTATTAGGGAAGCTGTGCGCAGAAAAAGAGATGGACAGCCTTCTCTCAAATATGTTGAAGACAATTTTATCAATCCTATTAAAGAAATAGGTATTAAAAACAGGGCAGATTTTAAGCGCTGGCTGGAAAAAGAAATGGACAGCAGTTCAACTAAAAATACCGAAAATAAAAAATCAGCCAGCAGTAAAAAGAATAATGACAGAGATGATAAATCCGAAGAATATAAGTGGAAAGACTTTTTTATCGATTTTGATAAATATAAAAAATAAAGGATGTGAAGCAGATGCCGTTTTCTTTTGAGGCAGAAAAGTATAAAGGAAGGGCCAGAGAAAAATATCTGGAAGCAGAAAAAAGAATTACAAAAATACATAACAGATATCCAGAAGTAAAACAGGCCTACAGCTACCTTCAGTCCTTAAAAAGAGAGTATTCAATGGCTAAGGTCGGTATTTTTAATAAAAATAAGATGAAGAAACACGAAATAGAAGAACTGGAAAATGCAATAAAGGAACTGGAAAAACAGTACCATGCTATTCTCAAAAAGAATGATATCCCTCTTGACTATAAAGAGCCTGACTGGGACTGCGAAAAATGTCATGACACAGGCAGAATCTATGATGGGCAAAAATATGTAGTCTGCAGCTGTGTTGAGAATGAACTCAGGAAGAAAAAACAGCTGATAGGCAATCTTCCCACACACCTGCACAGCGCAACTTTCAACAATTCCAATTTAAACTACTATGATCATGATATTATGAAAAATTCTGATCTCAGCTATTTTGAAAACGCCAAAAATATTTATAAAATGGCAGCAACTTTTGTGGAAAATTTTGAAGCAGATGAATTTAACCGAGGCCTTATTATAGAAGGACCGATTGGAAGTGGGAAATCCTATCTCCTGGGCTGTATGGCAAATGCCCTGATCGATAGGGGTATCAGGTTCCGCTATATTGTTTATTCAGATCTCTTACAGCAGATAAGGAGTACCTATAATGAAGATAACCCGACTACAGATGAAAAAAAGATAATTAATGATGTTCAGAATATACCGGTTCTGCTGATAGATGATCTGGGTACAGAAAAAGCTTCTGACTTTGCAGCATCTATACTCTACCAGATTATAGATAAACGCTACCGGGAAGAAAGACCTATTATACTTTCTACTAATTATTCTCTGAAAAATTTAAAAAACAGGTTTCCTATTATGGGAGAGCGAATATTCCAGCGTCTTTTGGAAATGAACGAATATGTCGAATTAGCAGGTAATGTAAGACTTAAAATAATAGATAAACAGCAGGAGGCCTAGATATGTCAGGTAATTTAAGATCATTAAATAAAAATGAAGAGCGTTTTGAAAAAAAAGAATATCAGCTTCTGGGTATACTGCTTCAGTTTCCGGATAAAATAGACGAAGTTGCCGATCTGCTGGAAGTAAAACACTTTTCCGATCCACAGGCACAGATAATTTTTGATATGCTTTTAAAACAGTATCAGCACGAAAATCAGATATCCAGAACCAAACTGCTGATAGATCTCCAGGATCAAAATGCAGTATCTGATCCAGAAGAGGTTATAGAAAGGCTGACTTCAGGCTTTAATTCAGAAGATGAGTTAAAACCGACAATTGATTTGATAAAAAAAGATTATCAGCGCTCACTGCTGAAAAAAGCAGCCGCTAAAATAAAAGATCTTTCCGATTCTAAAGATCTTTCTATTGATGATTATCAGGCAAGGGCTCAGGAACTTATTTTTGAAGCTACCAGTGAAAGTGATGATCTGCAGAAACATGTCTATACTATGGAAGATGCACTTATGGAGTCCTTTTCCAAATATATGGACCGCAAACACAAAAAAGCGGATGTGGGATTAAGAAGTGGCTTTATATCTCTGGACAATTTAATTGGTGGTTTTAAACGCGGCCACCTTACCGTAATAGCTGCTTCTACAAGTATGGGAAAAACTGCTTTTGCCATAAATATCGCCAAAAATGTACTTAAAAGAAATGCTCGTGTTGCACTTATAAGTCTTGAGATGGATGCATCAGAAGTAATAGACAGAATGATCATACAGGAAGCACAGGTCAACGGCTGGAAATACAATCAGGGGGAAACAAATGATGCTGAAGATCAGCGGATTTCTAAAGCTCTGGACAATTTACATGACCTACCTCTAATGATCTCCGATGAAAGAGGTTTAAATACAGCTCAGATCAGAGCCCGCCTGCGCAAATTTAAGGCTCAGATGGATGGAATGGACCTGGCCGTTGTCGATTACCTGCAGATGATACAGCTTCCGGAAGAACACCTCCAGAATACAGCCCGTGCTGTAGGAGAAATAGTTCTTCAGCTGAGAAATTTAGCTTCAGAACTTGATATACCTATTTTACTCATCTCTCAGATAAGCAGAAGCTTTACCGGCAGGTCAGACAAAAGACCTGTTCTATCAGACCTGCGTGACTCCGGAAATATAGAGGAAGTTGCAGATGGTGTTATCTTCCTGTACCGCTATGCTCACACATCTGCCAAAGCCAGGGAAGAAGCCGAAGCCGAAGGAACGGAAAATGAAACCAATGTAATAATTTCCAAACAGCGTACAGGTCAAACAGGGGAAATTTTGCTTTACTTTGAAGATGAATTTATACGTTTTACCGATCCCGAAAACATGTCGCTGGAAGGAATGATGCCAGATGATAAGCTGTGATAAACTTGATCTTAAGGTCATTCTCTCTTTTGCGAACTCCTACCGCAACCTATATCAGGAAGGCACTATAAGTGAAGAACAGCTGAATAAAGTTCTTCACTTAATCGACCACTACCAGGACTATAAACCAAACGAATTTCAGCAAAAATTAAAAGGAATTTTCCCGGACAGCACAGATGATATTTAACTAAAAGTGAACCTCTCCCACTGAATCAAAATACAGATTTAGAAGGAGTTTTCTTTCAACATTTTTGATAAATCTATTGCTCTATAAAGATAAAAGTCAGTTGACTCCCAAATGGGAATAAACCGACTTTTTTTCTATCAATATTTATTATTCTTCTTTAAAATCTTTTTCTTTAGTAAAATCTTTTCCTGTTTCCTGCCGGGATGGTCTATCCTCTTCCTGCTGTGCTTCTCTATAATGTGGATCAGCTTCTTCATTTTCTTTATAATAATTTTCAGACCTTTTTTCAGACTTTACTACAGATTCAGACGGTCTGTCAGGAATGATGGCCCATGCTATAAAATAAGCTATTAAACCTCCTCCTCCAGTTGCAAAAATAAATATTATCGCTGCAAGCCTTACCAAAGTTGGATCAACCTCAAAATACTCGGCCACACCACCACAAACTCCACCTATCTTTTTTTCTTTTCTGGAACGATAAAGTCTCTTCATATAATTATCACCTCTTCTACATCTTTTTTAAATAAGATTTCAAAATACCCCTCAAATCATCTAAATTATTATTTATAAGTTCAAAAATAATATCAAGATCTAAATCCATATAATCATGAACGAGAATATTTCTAAATACAACTATTTGAACAAATAAATCTGCTTCTTTTTTATTAAAATATCCTTTTTCTCTTAATATCTCCGGAATGTCTCGATACTCTCTAACCTTGCCCAGGTCATCATCTGCTATAATATGATTTCCTATATCAAGCAGAGATTCTATAGCTAAATGAAGAAATCTTTCCGCACTTCCAAATAAAGTGGGCTTATTTTTGAATTCTTCAAACTCCACATTTTCTACAATGTCTTCTAAATAATCAATATATTCACTGCATTTCTGTGCTCTTTCTAATACAATCTCTTTTTTAACCATTTAAAATTCTCTCCTTAAACGACTCCTGGTTTATATTTAAATAATACTTAAAATCAAGAAACTTCCTTATTACAAGCGATTGATATGAAGCTGCATCAAAATTTTCTTTTTTATAGATTAGATTGTTATTTTTGACCACTTCAAATGCCAGCAAATATGATGCTCTATTTAAAATTACTAAATCAATTTTATCAAGTCCAGCTTTCACAAATTCTTTATACAATTCTACTTTGATTTTTTTAGAAGTATCTTCCTTAAGAAGGATACCTATATCTATATCACTATTTTCATTAGCTCTCTTTTCTGCCTGAGACCCAAAAAGATAAACTGCTTCTATATTATTAAAACTCTCTGCAATTTCTGCTATTTTGTTCTTTTTACTTTCTTCCATAATCCTGCCCCCAGATTTAGCAGATCTATATATTCAACTTATCTGCTTTAATTATACAAAATTCACCTTATAAAAGCAAAATTATCTATAGCAGTATTTTCCCAAAATTTAATCACACATAAAAATAGAAAAAAGACTACTGAATTACTGATTTTAAAAAATACATTATCAATATATAAATATAAAAAATCTCCCCCTGCAGACCCAAAATGTGTCTGTATTAAGGGGAGATTAAATTTATAACTTAATCATCTTATTTTTCAGTAGATCTAATAATGATCCAAATACTCTATTTTTTTGTCGATTTAAATATTCAACTATAAATATTCTGCTTTTTTTACAATTTGGTTCTCACACAAAAAGGGTATTTGCGGAACTTTAGGCATTTTTCGTTAATCTACCTTAAACAGTGCTTGTATGAATTATTTAAATACGGAGTGCCTGTGGTGCAACCTTAATGAGTTAGCGACTCAAATACCCTTTTTGTGTTACAATCATAATTTAATATCCTATTTTTTAATAATTAAAACATCAGATAGGGATCTTCTACAAATTCAGCAAATTTCTGCATAAACTCCGCACCTGCTGCTCCATCAACAGCTCTGTGGTCAACACCCAGAGTGAAGTTAATAACCTTTTTCTCCCTCACCAGTCCTTCTTCATTAAGATATAACTTGTTCTTGATAGTTCCTACAGCAAGAATTGCTGCCTGAGGTGGATTAATAATCGCTGTAAATTCGTCTATACCAAACATACCCAGATTTGTTATTGTAAATGTTCCACCTTCCAGTTCATCAAGATTCAATCTGTTTTCTCTGGTTCTTGTAATCATATCTTTACTTTTTTCGGCCAGCTGTTTTAGACTTAGCTTTTCGGCATTTTTTACTACAGGTACAAGCAGGCCTTCTTCTACTGCTACAGCAAGTCCCAGGTTAACTGTATTTGAAACACTTCCTCTTCCTTCTTCATCTACCACCATATTTAATTTCTCTGTCTCTTCTAAGGTTTTAACTGTTACAAAGGAAATTAAATCATTAAATGAAATATCTCTTCCTTTTTCTTTGAGAGTTTCTTTCAAAAAGAGAAGTTCATCAACCTCGATTTCACGCCTCAAATATATGTGTGGAGCCCGCCAGCTTTCTGTCAATCTTCTTGCTATTACATTTCTCATTCCACTTTCTTTTGGGGCTTTCTTTTCTTCTGCAGCAGCTTTATCTTCTGTTTTACCGGCATCTGCCAGATACTTTTCTATATCTGCAACACTCAGTCGATCTTTACCGAGTGCTTCTGCAGCATCTTCAAGTTTAATATCATTATCTGCTGCTAATTTCCTTGCTTTTGGAGCCGCCATTACTCTTCCGCCTTTTCTTTCTTTTCTGGCTGGCCTGTCTTTTTTTACAGCTTTTTCCTGTTCAGTTTCTTTTTCTGTCTCATCTTCTTTTCCAGTTTTTTTAGATGATTCATCTTCTTCCCATCCGACAAGCTTTGCAACAGGTGTTTTCACCTTTACTGTCTCACCTTCACCAACCAGAATTTCTGCTATTTCTCCATCTTCATTGGCTTCAACATCATTTGTCAGTTTTTCTGTTTCCACTGAAAATATAAAGTCTCCTTTTTCAAATTTATCTCCTTCAGAAAGGTACCATTTTACAATAGTTCCCTCTTCCATTGTTAAACCCAGTTTGGGCATTACCAGTTCATTAGCCATCAAAATCCTCCTTTTTCTCTACACTTCCGACAAGCAGAGCACCTCTTTTTGGGAATCTTGCCCCAAATTCCTCTTCCATGGGTTTAAACCAGCGGAAATCTTCTGCTTTTTTAAAATATGGTGGTACAAAAAGGGTGGATTCCATTTCTACATCACCATATTTAGACAGAAGTGCTTCCAGCTCTTCCCAGGTATAAAATTCACTCTCACTAAAAATGGAATCTTTTTCTAAGCATTCTGCTTTTCTCCTGTAAGCCCAGGTACTTTCTTTATTTAAAACTCCAATGACAAGCTTTCCATCTTCTTTTAAAATCCGCCACATTTCTTTGATTACTTCTTCTATCTTATCTTTATCGATAAATTCTATCATAGAATTCGAATAGACTATATCAAAATAATTATCAGGGAATGGCAGCTTTTTAGTGACATCTCCTTTTATAAATTCAATTTCTATTTCAGCTGCTTCTGCCAGTTTTTTTCCCGCCTTGAGCATTTTTTCGGTTAAATCAAATCCCACCGCTTCTTCTGCTCTAACAGCAAATCTGCGCAGAAAATATCCTGTTCCACAGCCAAGTTCTATTATTTTTTTGCCTGTACATCTGCCGATATGTTTTTGAAGGCATTTATATTCATTTTCACCAACATATTTCCCTCTATCAGTTCTGTACCAGTCTTCATATCCTTCTGCCAGATCATCAAGCTCCATATCTACACCTCCAGCATTTTCTTTTCATCAGCCAGAGCAAGTACATCTTTATAATCTACAAATCTAACCGGTGCATAGCTGAGCTTAACTTCCAGCTGTTCTGTTTTTTTAACCGAAAGTTCTCTTTCCCCATCAAGGGCAATTATTCTCTGTTTTGAAGGCAGTTTTATTGTTTCTTCCTGTTTTATTTTGCGCCATCTTTTAATAGGTATCTCTTTAATTACACCGGGAGCAATTGCTGCATTAACTGCAAGACTGTCATCACCAATCTCAACAAAAACTCCACCTTCTTCATCAGCCCGCACCTGTGTTAGTCTGCCGGCAATTGAAACCATGCCGATATCATGTGAGGTGCTTCTGGTAACAAATAGTTCTTCCAGCTGTTCGGTATGCCAGAGTGCTCTACTGCCAATATAAGATTCATTTACTATTACTGCATCTATGAGTGCCATATCTTCTACCCTGCCATCTCTTATAATGTAAATGCTCTTGATTGGCCTGGTAACTTTTTCCCTTTCTTCTTTATTAAAAAAGGTATAGAGTCCTGCTGCCATTCCCAGCATTGTACTTTCGGCCATGATTGGAAAAACATTATTTGTTCCTGTTGAAATTGACATTACGGGTATTTTTTTTAGTGATTTAACCACAACTCTATTTGTACCATCACCACCAAGAATGATAATTATATCCACTTCTTTTTCTTCCATCAGTTTTGCTGCATTGGACGAATCTTCAGCTGATCCTGTTATTGACATCTCCATAATTTCTACATCAAGTTTGAAATTCTCTTTTTCTTCTCCCCACAGCCCATTTAAAGCTTCATGTCCTATACCAAAAGAATCAGGCATAATATATACCCTGTCAATATCTAATTTATTTAAGGCCAGTAAAATTCTCCTCACAATATTAACTTTTTCTGCATTATCAAATACTGACCCATGTGCTACCAGCCTCCGTATATCACGTCCGGAGGCCGGATTAGCAATTATCCCAACAGTTCTTTTTTTCTTTTCAGACTGCATTAAACCATCTCTTTAACTGCAGCAATTATTTTTTCTGGCCCGGGTATATATGCTTTTTCTAAAACACTGCTGAATGGTACAGGTGCATCAGGTGCACATACTCTTATTATAGGCTGTTCGAGGAGAAATAATCCTTCTTCTGCAACTACGGCAGATATCTCGGAAGCAAAAGAACCTCTTTTTGTTTCTTCAGAAGCAATTATCAGCTTACCGGTTTTTTCTACTGAATCCAGTACAGTTTCTTTATCAAATGGAACCAGGGTTCTTGGATCTATCACTTCAATTTCTATTCCTTCTTCTGCCAGTTTTTCAGCAGCTTCCAGCGCATAAGTAACAAGAATACCTGTGGCAACTACAGTAAGGTCCTTACCTTCACGCTTAACATCTGCTTTACCAAGTGGAATAGTTAGATCTTTATCATCTGGAACTTCACCTGTATGATTATAAAGAATTTTGTGTTCAAAGAATATAACAGGATTGTCATCTCTGACAGCTGACTTGAGCAGTCCTTTTGCATCAGCAGGTGTGGATGGATATACAACTTTCAGGCCGGGAACATGAGTAAACCAGGCTTCAGTTCTCTCAGAGTGCTGTGCTGCTGCACCAATACCTGCTCCATTGGGAGCCCTCAGCACCATCGGCACTTTTGCCTGTCCACCTGTCATATAGCACATTTTGGCAGCCTGATTGAAAATTTCATCCATCGGAACTCCTAGAAAACCTGCAAACATAATTTCTGCAATAGGTCTACTGCCTGTCATAGCAGCCCCTACTGCACTACCTACAATCGCTGTTTCAGTAATAGGTGTGTCCCGCACTCTATCTTCTCCAAATTTTTCTACAAGATCACCTGTTACACCAAAACATCCTCCAAAAACTCCTACATCTTCCCCCATAATAAATACTGATCTATCTCTCTCCATCTCTTCTGCCATTGCTTCTCGAAGAGCTTCTGCATAAGTTAATTTACTCATTAAACTCCCTCCCCATAATAAACATCTGTTGTGACTTCTGAAGGATCAGGCTCAGGACTATCCTGTGCAAAATCAAGCGCTTCTTTAATTCTGGCTGCTACCTTATCCTTCAGCTCACCATATTCTTCATCATCGAGGAGTTCCTGATCTTTTAATAAATTTACAAATTTGTTAATAGGATCTTTCTTTTTCCACTGCTCCAGTTCTTCATCTGACCGATATACTGTAGGATCTCCTTCAAAATGACCTCTGTGCCTGTATGTCTTACATTCTACCAGGCTCGGCCCCCCACCATTTCTGGCTTTCTTTACTGCTTCAGTTACAGCTTCGTTTACTGCCATGACGTCATTGCCATCAACTGTAACTCCAGAAATACCATAAGATACTGCTCTATCTGAAACATCTTTAATGTTCTGTCCTTTACGGCCGTCTGATCTGTACTGGGGCATCGAAATAGCGTACATATTATTTTCACATACAAAGACTACCGGCAGATTCCATACAGAAGCCATATTTATCGCTTCATGAAATGTTCCTCTATTGGAAGCTCCATCTCCAAAGAAACAGATTGTCACTGCATCTGTACCGAGTATCTGACTGGTTATACCAGAACCTGCAGCAATCGGCAGACCAGCACCAACAATACCATTTGCTCCTAAAATACCAAGACTTACATCGGCAATATGCATTGAGCCACCTTTACCTTTGTTATATCCTGTGGCTTTACCAAAGATTTCTGCCATCATTTTCTTTACATCTCCACCTCTGGCAAGCAGATGGCCGTGGCCGCGGTGAGTACTTGTAATAAAATCTTCTTCTTTAAGTGTACTACACGCACCAACTGCTACTGCCTCTTCACCTAAATAAAGGTGTACAAAACCCGGTATTTCACCGGCAGCAAAATGTTTCTGTACAGTTGATTCAAATTCTCTGATTACCAGCATATCTTCCAGTAATTTAAGCAGTTTTTCTTTGCTTTCTTTCAAACTTATCTCCCCCTATTATTATACTTCTGGCCAGCAGAAAAAAAATAATTCACCTCCTGTTAAATCATAATTTTTTTCCTTTTCATAATATTAATAGTGCATTATTTATTCCAATAAGGTGAAATATGGGTTAATAAAATTTACAAAAAGCCACAATCCCTTTTATATCATCAATATTTAATTCAAAAAAATATATTTCTTTATTTTATATATTTTTTTGAAAGTTGTGAAATAAATAATTTTTGTATTATTTTGATACATTATTTATTTTTTAAATCTTCCTTTCTTCTGATATATTAGTGCACAAGAGAAATAATGTATCATAATGATACACAATAGAAAAGTGTCTCATTATGATACATATTAAAGTTTAATATTATATTTTTGAGCCTTGCGGTAAATAGTTGACCGACTTATGCCAAGTTTTTCTGCTGCCTGGGTGATATTTTTAGACCGATCAAGGGAAAGATTTATCAATATCTCTTCCATATCATCTATTTTCAGTAGAGGTATTTTTTCTGGATTTAACGAATTATTTTTTGTATCTTTTTTAAATTCTTCTGGCAGTAGATCAGCCCTTATTACTCCATCATCTGATAAAAGTGCTGCTCTTTCTATTAAATTCTGCAGTTCTCTTACATTACCGGGCCAGCTGTAATTCCTGAGAAGTTTCAATACTTCATCTTCCACCCCATATATATCTTTTTTACTCTGCTGATTTACAACAGAAATAAAATGCTCAACAAGAACAGGAATATCTTCCGGTCTTTCTCTGAGTGATGGCATCTTAAGATTAACTGTATTTAGGCGAAAATAAAGATCTTTACGAAAATTTCCTTTTTTAACTTCTTCTTCCAAAACTTTATTTGTAGAAGCAATGATCCGAACATCTACCGGGATTGGTTCAAGCCCACCTATTCTGTTGATTTCTTTTTCCTGAAGTACTCTCAGCAGGCTGGCCTGCATATTGAGCGGCATTTCTCCTATCTCATCTAAATGCAGTGTTCCTCCAGATGCAAGTTCAAATTTACCGGGTCTGCCCTTTTTGCGGGCACCTGTAAAACTTCCTCCTTCATAACCAAAGAGTTCACTCTCCAGAAGGCTCTGAGGTATGGCAGCACAGTTAATACTCAAAAAAACCTGTTCACTGCGGGCGCTGTTATTATGAATAGCCTGAGCCATCATTTCTTTGCCAGTACCACTTTCTCCTTCTATAAGAACAGCTGCATCACTGTCACTTATTACCTTACCCAGTTCGACAACCTCATTTAAGCTGCTGCTGTTTCCTATAATATCATCAAACTTAAACCTGGCTTCTGAACCGGCCATTCTGTTAACCATTTTTTTAACAGCTTTCATGCGGCGCAGTATTATTATAAATCCATCTGGAATACCTCGCCCTCCCGGCAGCATCCTGGCAGAAGAATTGAAATATATTTTCTCTCCCCCTCTGTGCAGATAAATATCTTCATCATTAAATATTCTGTGATCAGAAAGCATTTTCTCTACCACACTCTGTTCTCCTAAAATATCTTTTATATCTTTTTTTGCAGCTTTTCCTTTTTCTATACCCAGCATTCTTGCTGCCGCCTGATTAATGCTGATCACACTGCCCATTTTATTTATTGATATCAAACCTTCTGACATGGAATTTATAACTGCAGTGGAAAACTCATGTGCCTGTTCTAATTCTCTGTTTCTCTCTACCAGGGCCAGCTGATGTTCAATAGCCTGTGCTGCCGCAGCCACCATGCCGAGAGTATGTGGATGGGCACATTCACATGGGCCGGACATATCCAGAATCCCAATCAGCTCTCCTTTTGGATTATGTATTGGAGCAGCAGAACAGGTCCATGGATGGTGTTTTCTGCAGTAATGTTCTTCTCCCACAACCTGAAGAGCCTTATCTGTTTTTATACCGGTTCCAATTGCATTTGTTCCAACTTTTTCTTCTGACCAGTATGAACCGGGAGTAAATCTCAGCTCCATTGCCCTGTTCATAATCTTTTCATCACCTGTTACTTCTACTATCATCCCTCTACTGTCTGTTAGGACTACAACAAAATTAGATTTTTCTACTATTTCTGCCAGCTCATTCATAAAAGGTCGGGCTATTTCTATTAAATCGCGATTGGCTTTTCTTATCCGCATAAGAAGCTTTTTTTCTATTATATTACCTTCTCCACCATATGGATCAACTTTTAAGTTCTTACACCTCTGCCAGGACTCTGATATAATACTTTTTTCAAATTCATCAGGAATTTCATTTTTTTCTACAAAAGATTTCCAGGCTTTATAAGCTTTTTGATTGAAAATATGCATATTGTACTCACCCCACCAATTATTATTTATACAGCACAAATGTCATCAGTCCAAAAAGCCAATTATTTTACTGCTCTTTATGTATATTATTAAATCTTAATTTCGCTTTTCCTGCAGTGAAAATTCCAGAAATTTCTCAGACTGCTTAGTTTAAAAACTTCTGCTTTAACCTAATAATGCTCCCCCACTGGTTGAGATAGTTTCCCCTGTTAAATATGCAGCTAGATCTGAGGCCATAAACAAAATAACTTTTGCCTGATCTTCTGCAGTAGAAAGTCGTCCTATCGGTAAGCTTGAAATTAATTCTTCTTCTCGTTCTTTGCTCATCTGTTTAGTTATTCTTTTAGTTAGAGTTACACCAGGAGCAAGACAGTTAACGGTTATTCCTCTGGGTCCAAATTCTCTTGCTAAATGTCGTGTCAGACCTATAACTGCGGCTTTAGATGCACTGTAATGTGCTCCCTGAAGCAGACTGCATCTCTGGCCAGCAATAGAAGAAACATTAATGATTTTACCTTTATCCATCCTTTGGATACATTCTCTTGCAGATAAGAAACAGCTTTTAACATTATAATCAAAAATCCCATCCCATTCTTCAGCAGATATATCCAAAAACTCAGTTGGTTTTCCCCCACCAACAACATTTACAAGTATATCAGGAATACCCCATTCAGATTCTATCTGATCAAACAATTCAACAACATCTTCTTCTTTAGTTGCATCTGCAGTAATCGGTAGGATTTGTCCACCTGTATCAGCTTCAATTTCAGCAGCTGTTTTTTCCAGTCGTTCCATACTTGTAGAAACAATAACTACTTTAGCACCACTGGCTGATAATAATCTGGCCGATTCTTTTCCTATTCCTTTAGATGCACCAATTATTACTGAAATTTTACCTTTCAATCCAAAAATATCGTTATTCATTTAAAGCCTCCAGTCTGTATTTTCGTTGTGTCAAATCTAATATTCTTTTAAAATATAAACAGTTAGCATATTTGTCATATTAAAAATCTATAAAAATATGCCATTATCTATTTTATAATTATTGACCCTCCTCGGGGCCAGCCCACGAGATTTGCTCGCAGACTATAACTTCGATCACTTTTTAAAAAAATCAGAATCCATCAAAAAGTGTAGCTTACGTTCATCTCCAGTGCTCTTATTTCTTCCCCAAATAATTTACCTTTACTCCCAACAAATATTGTCCCTCTAAGTTCTAAAAGTAGATTGCTGGAAAAATAATAGTTATAAGTTGGGATAAGCATAGAGCTGCCGTCCTTGAGATAATTAACAGTCATTAATCCAACTGAAGAGAAGTCATCTATATCCCAGGTTAAATTTGTAGCTGCAAATTCTATTTTTTTATCTTCCATCTCTATTTCCATACCTGGCAGTAGATCAAGTTTCTGATCTTTTTTCACATCTGAACCTAAATCAAAGTTTATATATTCTCCCTGCAGATATAAACGGCTGCCTGAAAGAAAGTTGTAGCTGTAATCAATCCCCAGCTGATAAATATTATAATCATAATTACTATTACTCTGTGAAGAAATATCTGCTTTACCTGCTGCTCCATATATGCCGAGTGGACCCAGATCACCTTTAGTGTTTAAAGACCACCTTTTAATTTCGTCATCTTCCACATCTTCTTTAATATAATTTGCAGAAATATCGTATCCTGCCAGCATGGTTCTGCTTCTAAAACCCCATTTGTTTTTAGACTGTTCTTCCTGATCTGAGCTGACCAGAGTCAGTCCGCTTTTCCAGTTTAATGGAAAATATAATTCCACAGCATCCACAAATTTGGCCATTGTTTCTTCTTCCAGGTTTTCGGCTCCAAGTGTATAGTCAATCGGGTTTATTAAAGATCCATATGACCAGGAAACCGGCTGTCTACCTATTTTAGCAGTCAGTGGTCCAATGTTTTTTCTTAAATATAATTTTTTAGCATCCAGATCTACTTCCTCACTCTCAGCAGTTATAATAAAAAGATTTTCCAGAGATATACCGCGTTCTTCAGGAAAGAAAAATTGCATTTCCAGTTCAGATATAATTTTATTTTCCCATTCTGAATTTTCATAAACTATATCTGATTTAAAAGATGCTTTTCCTCCAATGTCAACAGCTGCTGCCGGAAAAGAAATAATTAATAATATTATGCTGAATAATATCGGCAGAAAAAAGTTCCTATTTTTTTGTGTTTTTTTATACACAATTAACAGCTCCTTAACAGCTTATTTTAATTGTATGGACAATTTTTAGCGCAAATTCTGCAGTGAAAAGATATTTGAGGGTAAATCTGGATTAAACTTTATATTTTTTACTACAAATTCTGTGCTTGTATTTTTCCGGAGTTTATTTTCCATAATTGTGCGGACAGGGTACCACCGTTCATCAATTTTTTCAACCTCAAGAACCTCTGCCACTTTTAGCAGTCTTCCACTTTCTGCATATAGTTCTTCTTTTAGACCAACAAATCTTTCTTTATCTATCCAGACAACTCTCCTGTAATAAGATACTTCTTTATCAGGAACTTTAATACCTTCTAATTTATAGGCCAGTCTACCATTAAACTTTTCTTCACCTAAAATCTTAAAATCATAAAGCTCTGTTAATTTATCAGATTCCAGCATGTCCTGATAGGAAAAATCACTTCCCATCATCCCCTGTTCCAGCATATGCCCGGATATTTTTACCAGATCTTCTGCTTCCGGAAAAAACATCCACAGATTATCATCTTTTTTCAAAAATTTTGTTCCTCTATCTCTAGGGTTTGTAAATTCTGCAAAAGCATTCTCATCATCCTGCCAGGCTTTCATTTCTTTTACAAGTTCCCGACCACTGTTTCTTATAATCATTTCTGCTTCAGAATAAGCAGTTAAAATAAATTCATTTTGATCTCTTCTCTCAATTATCTCTTCTGCTGTAAGTTCCACCTCTTCTGCAAAAACTAATACCTGAATAGAAAAGATTAGAAATCCTGTTAAAATAAACAGAGTTAATATTTTTTTGCCAGTCATATTGTTTTCCTCCTTTGATTAAAATATTTAATCTGCTGTCTGCTGCTAGATTTCCCGCAGAGCCTGTGTAGGTTCTAATTTTGAAGCTCTTCTGGCCGGAATAATAGAAGTTAATGTAGTTATAAATACACCGAGCAGAAATGCAAATATCATGTGTTCTATTTTAAATGTGGGATAAATCACTGGATTCATCAGTACATCTATATCTGCAAAAGCTGCTGAATAATCAAATCCTATATCTGATAGTATATAGTTTATTATTCCCCCTGCTGCTGAACCGATAAAACTCCCAATAACCGCCATTGAAGCTCCTTCCAGAATAAAAAGTATCAATATATCTCTAGATTTAAGACCTAGAGCACTCATCATCCCTATTTCCTGTGTCCTTTCTTTTACAATCATCACCATTGTATTGATAACAACTATAGAAGCTAAAAGAACAAGAAATACATAAATAAAACCATATATCTTTTTGGACACTTCCAGAAGCTGAATAAAAGAGTTCCCCTCACGCCAATTTTCTGCTATATATCTGCTGTTGTTATTTACCTTTAGATAATTTTCTACTTCCGGCATAATCTCTTCTACTTTATCCCTGTTTTCTGTAATTAAAAGCAGTTCTGTAGCTGAGCCATCAAGATAAAGCAGATGCTGAGCTGTATCAAATGGCATAAAAACAACATCTTCATTTAATAATGGTAGACTGCTTTCTATTTTACCAACTATCTCAAATGTAGCACCTTTAAATGACTGAAAAGCTGTACTATAGACCATTGTAACTTTTTCTCCTACATTTTTATTTATTTTGTCAAGCAGGACACTGCCCATCACAACTTCTCTTTTCCCGTCTTTAACCATTCTTCCTTCTGTAAGCTCTCTACCTATATTTGTAAATTGTAGTTCTTTTTCTCCTACTACCCCCCAGCCCAGCATCTGTACTAATTCTTCTTCTGTACTTACTGCTGATCCAAATTTTATTCTCGGTATAACTTTTTCTATACCTGATATATTCATGAGATCCTGCTGCATTTCAGAAAGCGATTTTTTCCCTATACCATCTACAGTATAGGCAAGTGATAATAATTTTTCTTTCTGCCTGTATTCTTTATCTATAATTTTTATATGCCCTGTATCATAATTAATATAGAGAGAATAGCTTGATTCCACCATGCCATCTATTAATCCTCTGGCAAATACAATTATCATTACTGCAAATGCAATCGCGAGGATAGAGACAGCT
>JBNJGL010000033.1:0-26387 GCA_051747745.1 Bacillota bacterium
CTGGATATAATGGATTCATTGTAAGTTTTTAGGCTATAATTTGATTTTAATGTTGTTCTTATTTAAATATTAGTATATAATAGGAATGGTCATTATTTATATTCAATATCTATTTTATTTTAAACACTTTAATCATTTAAGGGGTGAAATTATAAAGTGAGTATTTTGTCTTTTAAGCAGGGGATACATCCTGAATATAACAAAGAATTAACTAAGGATAAACCCCTAAAAAATGCTGTAAGACCGGAAGTTGTTACTATTCCACTACAGCAGCATATAGGAGCTCCATTGAAACCTCTTGTAAAAAAAGGGGATCATGTAGATATGGGACAGAAACTGGCCGATAGTGACAGTTTTGTTTGTGCACCTGTACATGCTTCTATATCAGGAACTGTAAAGGAAATAAAAAAAGTAGTAACACCAGGCGGCAGCAGATCAGATGCTGTAGTCATTGAAGCAGATGATGAGGACAATTTCTCCAGTGATTTAGAAAAGCACGAGAGTTTAGATGAACTCAGTGGAGAAAAAATCCGAAAAATCATTCGTGAAGCTGGAATTGTAGGTATGGGTGGAGCAATGTTCCCAACCCATGTAAAGGTTTCTATTCCAGATGACAAAAATGTCGAATATGTTATTTTAAATGGGGCAGAATGTGAGCCTTATTTAACAGTTGACCACAGAGTTATGGTAGAAAGACCTGAGACTGTGGTTTTTGGCTTGAAAGCTTTAATGAAAGCAGCTGATGCAGAGAAAGGTTTTATTGGAATTGAGGTTAATAAGCCTGAAGCAATAGCCAGTATGAGAGATGCTGTTGCAGATGACGAAAATATTGAGGTTAAGGAATTAGAAACAAAATATCCACAGGGTGGCGAGAAAATGCTGATAGAAGCCATTCTGGGCCGAGAGGTGCCGGCTGGAGGACTTCCACTGGATGTGGGTGTTGTTGTTAATAATACTTCAACCTCCGCGGCAGTGGCAGATGCAATTCGTGAGGGTAAACCTCTTATAGAAAGAGCAATGTCCATTACTGGAAGAGCAGTAGAAAAGCCTCAGAATATAGTTTATAGAATTGGTACATCTATTGCAGAACTAATTGAACAGGCTGGTGGATTTAAAGGTGAGCCTGGAAAAGTTATTTTGGGTGGCCCTATGATGGGATTTGCCCAAAAAGATCTCGATATTCCTACAGTCAAAGGTACTTCGGGAATTCTGGTTTTGCCCGGAGAAGAAGTGGAAGCATATGAACCATCTCCCTGTATAAACTGTGCGAGATGTGTTGATGCATGTCCAATGTTTTTATTACCAACCCAGCTTGTTAATTATACCAAAAATGATATGGTAGATGAACTGGAAGAGTATCAGGTATTAAGCTGTATTGAATGTGGTTCATGTTCTTATGTTTGTCCGGCTAAAATACCTCTGGTACATTATCTTAGAATTGGGAAAGGCCAGGTTATGGCCCGTAAAAGGAAAGAGCAATAAGGAGGATGAAAATGAATAACGAGCAACTGATTGTAACATCTTCACCACATATCAGAGCTGCAGATTCTGTTAGCAAAATCATGTGGTCGGTTGTAATATCACTGTTACCGGCTGTATTTGCTGCAACATACTTTTTCCAGGCTCGGGCCCTTTCAATAGTAGCGGTAAGTGTTCTTGGAGCAGTTCTGACAGAGTATGTTTTTCAGAGAGTAAGAGGCAAAAAAATAACAATCAAAGATGGAAGTGCAGTTGTAACAGGTGTTTTACTGGCTTTAACACTACCACCATCTATACCACTATGGACAGTTCTGGTAGGAGCGGTAGTTTCGATAGGACTTGGTAAACAGGTATTTGGTGGAATCGGATATAATCCATTTAATCCTGCACTTGTAGGAAGAGCTTTTTTAATGGCAGCTTATCCGGTGATTATGACAACCTGGACTGTGGATGGAGTAAGTTCTGCAACTCCCCTAAATAATATGAAGATGCAGGGAATTGCAGCTGATACATGGAATTTATTTGTTGGTCATGTAGGTGGATCTCTGGGAGAAACATCTGCACTCGCACTATTACTTGGTTTCGCATTTCTGCTTTATAAAGGATATGTAAATTGGAGAATTCCAGCTGGAATGGTAGGAACAGTAGTTATTCTTACACTTGTATTTGGAGCAAATCCAATATTTCATCTTTTTGCAGGTGGATTAATGCTTGGGTCACTATTTATGGCAACTGATATGGTTTCTTCACCGGTGACTAAAAATGGTCGCTGGATTTTCGGAATAGGTGCAGGTTTAATTGTTGTAATCATCAGGCTCTGGGGTGGATATCCAGAAGGAGTAATGTATGCTATACTGCTGATGAATACCACAGTTCCACTTATTAATAGATATACAAGGCCTCGTTCCTTAGGAGAGGTGAGATAAATGGAAAAAGAGAGTATTGGAAGATTAGTTCTTACTTTAACAGTAATTGGAATAATCTCTGCCCTTACACTGGCTTTTGTATACCAGTGGACAACACCTTACATAAAAGAACATCAGGCAGCCGCTCAGGAAAAAGCAGTATTTAATGTGCTGCCCGGTGCAGAAAAATTTGAAGAAGTAAATAAAAATGGACATACTTTTTATGAAGGTTACAATAATGCAGGTTCACGAGTAGGTATTGCTTATATTGCAGTAGGTGGAGGTTTTCAGGGACAGATCGAATTAATGATCGGAGTAAACCTGAATGAAGAAAAAATTTATGGCATAAGTATTCTCACTCATTCAGAAACACCTGGTTTAGGAGCGAGAATTACAGAAGATGCATATAAAAGTAATTTTGTAGATAAACCTTTTGGTGATTATACAGTGATAAAAAGAGAAACTACTGAACCGACAGAAGTTGAAGCGATTTCAGGTGCTACAATTTCTTCTGAAAAGGTTACTACAATAATAGAAAATGCAGTAAGTACAATACAGAGTGCATATGGAGGTGGAATGTAATGGCCAGTCAACTGCTTGATGATTTCAAAAATGGTCTCTGGAACGAAAACCCTATTTTTAGATTAGTTATTGGTATGTGTCCAACTTTAGCTGTTACTAATACTACAGAAAATGGACTGGCTATGGGGATAGCGACTTCTTTTGTATTAATTTCTTCAGAAATTGTAATATCTTTAATAAAAAAATTGATACCAAAAAATGTTCGTATTCCAAGTTATATTCTTATAATAGCTACTTTTGTAACATTTACTGATTATTTCCTTAAAGCTTTTTATCCAGGTATTGCGGCATCTTTGAGTCTGTTTATACCACTTATAGTTGTTAACTGTCTGATTCTGGGAAGACAGGAAGCTTTTGCATCCAGAAACCCTGTACATAGAGCTATTGCTGATGGGCTCGGCATGGGTATTGGTTTTACCTGGGCACTGACTCTTTTAGGTGCAGTTAGAGAACTATTTGGTATGGGATCAATCTTCGGTTTTCAGATTTTAGGTGCATGGTATAAACCGATGATTATTATGGTTTTGCCAGCCGGTGCTTTTATAACACTTGGTATTTTAGTTGGTATTATGAACTTAATCAGCAGGGAGGGTTAAATAATGGAACAGTTCACACAGGTAATACTGTTATTTATCAGTACAGTTTTAATAAATAACTTTATACTGGTTAGATTCCTGGGAATATGTCCATTTCTCGGTGTTTCTAAACATGTAGAAACAGCTTTTAGTATGGGATTAGCAACAACATTTGTTATGACCCTTACTGCAGCAGCAACCTGGCTGATAAATACTTTTATTCTGGAAGCTTTAAATCTTCCTTTTTTGCAGTATGTATCCTTTATAATTGTAATTGCATCTCTGGTTCAGTTTGTGGAAATGTTTATCAAAAAAACGAGTCCTGTTTTATATAAAGCACTGGGTATCTTTTTACCTCTAATTACAACTAACTGTGCAATTTTGGGACTGGCTCTGCTGATTCCTTTAAATGGATACAGCTTTATTGCCAGTGTTGTATTTGGATTTGGTGCCGGTGTCGGTTTTACTCTGGCTATAGTATTGATGGCCGGTTTAAGAGAAGGACTGGAATTCGGTGATGTACCAGGTACTCTAAAAGGTGTACCTATTACTTTGATCATAGCTGGAATTATGGCAATGGCATTTATGGGCTTTTCCGGCCTTATTTCGATGTAGTGGAGGTGGAATACAGATAAATGGACTCAGTATATATATATTCAATTTTGAGCATGGGTGGTATAAGTGCTCTATTAGC
The DNA here is from genome assembly GCA_051747745.1 of Bacillota bacterium. Classification (GTDB taxonomy): domain Bacteria; phylum Bacillota; class Halanaerobiia; order Halanaerobiales; family Halanaerobiaceae; genus QPJE01. The sequence continues at coordinate 4,236 of JBNJGL010000033.1, forward strand.
AGCTGGTTTAGGCTTTGCTTCAAAGAAATTTGTAATTGATCAGGATCCACGTATAAATAAAGTAGAAGATGTTTTACCGGGAGCTAATTGTGGTGCATGTGGTTATGCTGGATGTGCCAGTTTTGCGGAAGCTGTTGTAGAAGGTGATGCACCGGTAAATGGATGCCCGGTTGGTGGTGACAGTGTTGCCAGCAATATAGGGGATATTTTAGGAAAAGATGCAGGCAGTTCTACCAAAATGGTAGCAGAGCTTCTCTGTGGTGGTGGTAAAAAAGAAGCCAGACGCAGAGGAGAATATCAGGGGATTGAAACCTGTCAGGCAGCAGATGCAATAAATGGTGGAGAAAAAATATGTTCATTCAGCTGTCTTGGATTTGGTGACTGTGAGGCTGTTTGTCCTTTTGATGCAATTGTAATGGGCGAAAATGGTCTTCCGGAAATTGACCCGGAAAAATGTACAGCATGTGGAAAATGTGTTGAAGCATGTCCGCGCAATATATTGCTTCTGGCACCAAATTCTGCTAAAACACATATTAGATGTTCTTCTCATGACTCCGGGAAATTAGTTAGAAAAATATGTGAAGTAGGCTGTATAGGATGCGGTATTTGTGCAAGAGTTTGTCCGGTCGATGCCATAGAAATGCAGGATAATCTGGCAGTAATTGATTATGATAAATGTGTTAACTGTGGTCTCTGTGCAGAAAAATGTCCTACTGGAACAATAGAATTCCAGGCTGAAAGAATTAAAAAAGTAGAAATCAATGATAAATGTGTTGGCTGTACATTATGTGCAAAAGCATGTCCTGTTGATGCTATTTCTGGTGAAGTAAAAGAAAGGCATGAGATTGATCAGGACAAATGTATCCAGTGTGGTTTATGTTTTGAAGCATGTAATGTTGATGCAGTAGATCTCTTTTATGAAAAAGATTTGGAAGAAGGGAAAAGTGAATAATTAAAATTAAAATTTTAATTTAATCTTATACCTAAATCACCCGGCTTCTGCCGGGTTTTCTTCTGTTCATGATATGCATAGATGTGTGGACATGATAACTAAAAGATGTTAAAATGTTAATTAATGATAGTATAAATTACTAAATTGTGGTGAATTTATTTGAAGATAAGAGATATTATTACTTTTTATGATAAAATTTTAATTATAATGATAATTATTGCCAGTTTATTAATGTTATTTGTGCCTTTTTATTTTGCCCGACAGGGTGATTCAGATAATCTTTATCTCATTATTGAATCAAATGGAGAAGAGATTAAGAGATTTCCTCTTGCCGATACATTTTCTGATCCTGTTATAATTGAGGTGGAGGGACCTATAGGTACTCACAAAATTGAGGCATATCAGGGGAGAGTCAGGGTAAAAGAAGCACCTGAAGATGATCCGCTCAAAATATGTGAAAAGACAGGCTGGATTGACCAGCAGGGCCCTGTTATTATTTGTGTTCCGAACAAAATTAGCATCTGGATTGAATCTTCAGATGCAGAGGTAGATGGGATGAGCTGGTAAATGCTGAAAAGAAGGGTAGATTTATGATTAGAACAAGAAAGATTGTTATGATAGGTTTACTGGTTGGACTGGGACTTATTATGCATTTTGTGGAAACAATGCTTCCGCTGACGGCTGTCGTGCCGGGAGCTAAGCTTGGTCTGGCCAATATAGTAAGTTTAATTGGAATTGTACTGTTTGGATTTAGTGGTGGACTGCAGATTGTGCTGTTGAGAATTATTATAGGCTCACTGCTTGCAGGTACTTTTATGACTATAAATTTTTATTTGAGTTTAAGTGGTGGATTGTTAAGTTTTTTTATTATGTATTTTGTATATAATTTTTTTAAAGATCAATTTAGCCTTATAGGTGTTAGTGTTATAGGTGCTGTTACACATAATATTGGTCAAATTGTAATAGCATATATAATAATAGAAAATGCAGCAATCTTTTACTATCTACCATTTTTAACATTACTTGCAGTACCTACGGGAATAAGTATTGGCCTGGTTAGTTTTTTTACAGTTTCATATTTGCCCACTTCTTTTACCGGGAGGTGAAATAATGGGAAAACTCGTATTAGCTTCAGCTTCTCCGAGAAGGGAAGAGCTTTTAAAACAGCTGAAGCTTAAATTTACAATAGTACCGAGCAGAATAGATGAAAGTCAATTTGATAATTTAAAACCTGTTGATATGGTGGAAAAACTTGCATTTGCAAAGGCTGAGGCTGTTTCTAATCTGGTTGAAGATACCATTATAATTGCGGCAGATACTGTAGTGGTATATCAGGATAAAGTGTTGAATAAACCAAAAGATGCAGAAGATGCTAAAAACATGCTTTCAACCTTAAGTGGTAAAGAACATCAGGTTATAACTGCTGTTGCTTTAATAAATTCTGAAACAGATGAATATCTGGTAGAACATAATATTACCAGTGTGTTTATGGAAGAAATTTCAGGAGAAGAAATAGATAAATATATAGAAACAGGAGAACCGATGGGCAAAGCTGGAGCATATGCTATACAGGGTTTTGGAGCATTATTTGTTAGAGAGATTAAAGGTTCTTATTATTCTGTAGTTGGACTGCCTTTAAATCAATTATCAAAAATGCTGAAGAAATTTGATTATGGAATCTTATAAGAGAAAGGAGTTATATTTTGATGGAGGCCCACAGGGATAGGTTTACCATCAAAGAGTTACCTGAAGAAGAACGACCAAGAGAAAAACTGCTCACCAAAGGGGCAGAATTTTTAAGTAATTCAGAACTGCTTGCACTGATTATTAGGACAGGAAGCAGGGAAAAGACTGCTGTAGAACTTGCTCAGCATATTATTAATTATTTTGATGGATTAAAAAATTTAATTAATTTAAGCTGTGAAGAACTGCAAACTGTTAAAGGAGTTGGAACAGCCAAAGCTTCACAAATATCAGCTCTGGTAGAATTATCAAAAAGAATTTCAAAAGCAAAAGCAGAAAAAGGAAAGACTATCTTTACTCCAGCTAAAGCAGCTGAACTGCTTATGGAAGATATGAGGCATTTGGAGCAGGAAGTTGTAAAAGCTGTACTGCTGGATGTTAAAAATAAGGTTATCAAAATTTCTGAAATAACAAAAGGAGGATTATCCAGTTCAATTGTACATCCCAGAGATGTTTTTAAAGAAGCAATACGTAAAAATAGTGCTGCTATAATTCTGGCACATAACCACCCCAGTGGTGTACCTGAGCCGAGTTCTGAAGATATAAGTATTAGCAAAAAAATTGCTAAGTCAGGAACTATACTGGGAATTGAGCTGGTTGACCATATAATAATTGGTGATGGAAAATATGTAAGTTTAAAAGAAAAAGATTTGATCTGAAAGGGGTATTTTATAGATGATATTTAAATTTCTGAGTGCACCGTTTTCTCGGGATATGGGAGTTGATCTGGGAACAGCCAATACACTTGTGTATATTAAGGGAAAAGGAATATTAATTCGTGAACCTTCTGTTGTGGCTTTGAGAAAAAATAAACAGGAAGTTCTTGCTGTTGGTAATGAAGCAAAAAGGATGATTGGAAGAACTCCCGGAAATATAATTGCAGTTAGACCCATGAAAGATGGAGTAATTGCAGATTTTGATGTTACAGAAACAATGCTGAGATATTTTATTACAAAAGCACATAAAAGAAGCCGTATGGTTAGACCGAGGATAATAATATGTGTTCCTTCTGGTGTTACTGAAGTGGAAAAAAGAGCGGTTATAGATGCAGCAGTTCATGCAGGAGCAAGAGAAGCCTATCTGATTGAAGAACCAATGGCAGCTGCAATTGGTGCAGGTCTTCCTGTACATGAACCGACCGGTAATATGATTGTGGATATTGGTGGTGGAACTACAGAAGTTGCAGTTATATCATTGGGTGGTATTGTTACCAGCCGATCTATCAGAATTGGTGGAGATGAAATGGATGACGCAATCGTTCAGTATGTTAAGAGAAAATATAATTTGATGATAGGGGAAAGAACTGCTGAAGAGATAAAAATTGATATTGGTGCAGCATTTAGCAAAGAATCTCAGGGTAATAAAGAAATACGGGGAAGAGATATGGTAACAGGTCTGCCAAAAACCATAGAAATAACCGGAGAAGAAATACAAAAAGCACTGGAAGAACCTGTGATTAGTATTATTGATGCTGTTAAAATGACACTGGAAAAAACACCACCAGAATTAGCTTCTGATGTAATGGATAGAGGTATCATACTTACAGGTGGTGGAGCACTTCTTAAGGGGCTGGATCAGCTGCTGATAAATGAGACTCAGATGCCAGTCCATATTGCTGATGAACCACTGGACTGTGTGGCAAAAGGAACAGGGATAGCTTTAGAAGAAATTGATTCACTGAAAAAAATACTTATAACACCAAAAAAATTATCATAGGAGGTGTCCCTGTTGTTTGATTTTAACAGGACCTCTATAATTACAGCTGTTTTAATTATTTTAATCCTGACAGTACTTGGCTTTTTATATTTAAATGATGTAGAGATTTCTTTTTTGAACTGGATTTCCAGCAAAATTTTCAATCTGCTTACACCTGTACTTAATATTGTAAATAGAGTTTATGATGAAACTACAGAATTTTTTTCTGCTCTATTTTCTATTGATGATTTGTTAGAAGAAAATAGAAAGTTGAAAAGAGAAATTGCTTCAATTGACCGACAGAAGATGATAATACAGAGTGTAGTTAAGGAAAATAATAGATTGAGGAGTCTCCTGTCTTTTAATGAAAAAAATGATTTTGAAGTTTTAGGAGCAGAAGTTATAGGTAATTCTTCTACAAACTGGGAGAAAAAGATATTAATAAATAGAGGTGCAAAAGATGGAATAAAAAACAGAATGCCTGTTATTACTTATGATGGTGTTCTGGTTGGAAAAATAGATTATGTCGGCAGCAATTCATCACAGGTTATGCTTATCAATGATAGTGAGTTTGTTGTCGGAGGGATAATTTCGAGGGAGAGTTCGAGAGCAATTGGACTTATAAGAGGAACTGGAGAAAGTGACGAAGATATTATAATGGACAATATTGGCTGGAATGAAGATATAGCTGCAGGAGATATAGCTGTAACTTCTGGTCTGTCAAATAACTATCCTCCAGGTTTAAAGATAGCAGAAGTAATAGAAGTAAAGACAGATAATTATGGTGTTTCGCAAAAAGCAGAGTTGAGTCTTTTTGTTGATACAATTACAGTTGAAGAAGTACTTGTTATAACCGAATTTTAACTGGAGAGATTAAATTGAGAGATTATGCCTACAGTTTTTTATCAATATTATTTTTACTGCTCTGCCAGCTGTCTGTCAGAACTTTTTTTCCATCCTTAAAATATATACCGGATTTTTTACTCATTTTTATTATCCTTAAATCTTTAATAAAAGGATATAAATCTTCGGCTGCTGCTGCATTTACTGCTGGAATGATGCAGGATATTTTTCTAGGAGAGTTTATTGGAAGTTTTACAATTATAAAACCTATAATTGCCTTTTTTGCTTCTGCTCTTTCCGGAAGATTTTTTGCAGAAAATTTTGTTATTCCTCCTGTGGCAGTTTTTATGGCTACTATATTCCATGAAATTCTGATAATACTCTTAAAAGAAAATTTCATTTATAATTTTAATTTTATGCCATTATTTATTAATGTCGTTTTACCACTTGCTTTTATAAATGCCTCAATTGCATTTATATTTTATCTCCTTTATTATTTTTTTATCAGTAAGGGGGTAGTTGATTGGACAGAGTAAAGTTATTGCGTATTATAGTTATAATTATTTTTGCGGTGATGCTGACCAGAGCAGGTTATCTACAGATAGTTAAAGGTAATTATTATTATGAACTTTCAGAAGGAAATAGAATTTCAATTCGGCCTATTAATGCACCCAGAGGGAAAATACTGGATCGAAAAAATCAGGTGATTGTATCCAATAAATTAACTTACAGTTTGTATTTACTCCCCAATGAAATTCCCCCTGGCGAAAATCCTAAAAATATATTAAAAAATCTTTCGGAAACAGCATCTCTGGATTATAATATTCTTTTAGATAATTATACCCGTAATTCTACCGGAGATAGTCTGGAACCAATTATATTAAAAAGACATTTAAAAAAAGAAACCATGGTTGTGGTAGCAGAAAATAGTGATATGTTACCTGGAATTTTTGTTAAAGAATCTTCATTAAGAGATTATGTTTATCCAGAAACAATGCCTCATGCAACTGGATATATCGGTGAAATAAATAAAAATGAATTGATTGAACTTAATGAGGCTGGTTATAATTATTCTGGAGGAGATTTGATAGGTAAATCAGGCCTTGAAAGAGAATATGAACTTTATCTTAGAGGTGAAGCAGGTGCAGAACAGATTGAAGTAAACAGCAGGGGAAGAAAAGTAAAAACAATAGGTATCAAAAATCCTGAAGCAGGCAATAATTTAATACTAAATATAGATTTTGATCTGCAGCAGGCTGCTGAAAAAGTACTGGAAGAAAATTTTGAAAAACTGCGCCGAGAAGCAGAAGATGATCCGGAAAGAAATATGCCGACAGGTGCTGCAGCAGTAGTAATGGATATTAGAGATGGATCTATTTTGTCAATAACAAGTATTCCGGATTTCAGTTTAAATTTATTTGCCAGAGGAATTTCAGAAAGTGAATACAAGTCTCTGCTAACGAATAGATTGAATCCGCTAATCGATAGAACTACAATGTCTGCTGTACCACCTGGATCTATTTTTAAGCTGATTACAGGAACTGCAGCAGTTGAAGAGTTGGGAGTAAGAGCTGACACCAATTTTTATGATTCATCAGGTGTCTTTTATTTACCCAACTGGTCCAGACCTTTTAGAAATTGGCATTATGGTGGGGAAGGTAAGCTGGATTTTACAAAAGCTATCGCCAGATCAAATAATATAATATTTTATCAGCTTGGTTTTGATTTATATGAAGAATTCAAAGGAGAAATGCTTGCCAAATATGCCCGTCAATATGGTCTGGGAGAGAAAACCGGTATAGATCTGCCTGGTGAGAAACCAGGTTTTGTTCCTGATAATGAATGGAAGCAGAAAAATTTCTCTGAAAGCTGGTATCCTGGAGATTCAGTTAATCTCTCAATTGGTCAGGGGGGACTTTTAACCACCCCGATACAGATTACACAGCTTATAGCCTCTATAGCCGGGGATGGGATTTTGTATAAACCACAGATTGTCGATAAAATTGTTGATGTAGAAGGGGAAATTCTGGTAGATTTTAAACCAGAACTAAAAGATAATCTTGATTCAATATCTCCAGACACATTTTCTATTCTAAAAGAAGGAATGTATGAAGTGACAAACGAATCATATGGAACAGCCTACAGACATTTTGAAAATTTCCCAATAAAAACTGCCGGGAAAACTGGTACTGCTCAAACATCAACCGAAAATAATCATGGATGGTTTGGTGGGTTTGCACCTTATAAAGATCCGGAAATAGCGGTTCTGGTGTTTCTGGAAAACGGAGGTTCCAGTTCTTTTACCGTGCCGATTGCCAGAGATATAATGAGTTATTATTTTGGATTTAAAAATTACAGCAATGGAAGAAAGAAAATATATTACCACAGCAGAATAGATATTTCATCTGAATAGAAGGAATTTAAATTTGATTAAAGAATATTATATAATAATTAGCAGATTTGAGGAGAGATTTCATGAGTTCAGTATTTTCATTTCAGGCAGTTACAGATGGGGTTTTAATGAATTTCAGACCAGATGTTAGTTTTGAGCAGATAAAAAGTTCGGTAAAACTTCATGCAGAAGAAGCTGGAAATTTCTTTAAAGGTGTCTGTCTTTATATTAATTTAAATGGAGTAAAAATAACCTTTTCAGAAATGCAGCAGCTGATGGAAATTTTACAGAAATATAATAGGGTAAGAGAAATATATTTTACCGCAAAACAGTCTTCTCAAAAGGCTGATAGTGAGGGTGATAAAGCTCTGATTATCAGCAGAACACTGCGGTCAGGACAGATGATTAAGCATTCTAAAAGTGTAGTGATTGTAGGTGATGTCAATCCAGGAGCCGAAGTGATAGCAGGGGAAGATATAATTGTATTTGGAAGGCTTAAAGGTGTCGTACATGCGGGAGCCGGTGGGAGCAGAGGAGCTAAAGTTGCTGCACTGCAGCTTACTCCCACACAGCTGAGAATAGCTTCTTTTATAGCTCGTTCTCCAGACGATGCAGATACAGTCGACCTTGAACCAGAAAAAGCTTATATTAAAGATGGTGTAATTACAGTTGAAAAATTATAAAATAATTATTTCAGGGGGGATGGAATTTGGCAGGAAAAACTATTGTTGTGACATCGGGAAAAGGTGGAGTTGGTAAAACTACTTCTGCTGCCAATATTGGTACCGCACTTGCTATGCATGATAAAAAAGTGTGTTTAATAGATGCGGATATAGGACTGCGCAATCTTGATGTTGTAATGGGATTAGAAAATCGTATAGTATACGATATTGTTGATGTTGTTGAAAATAACTGCAGATTAGAACAGGCCATGATCCGTGACAAAAGATATGATGGATTATTTCTGCTTCCGGCCGCACAGACAAGAGACAAGACTTCGGTAACTCCGTATCAGATGAAAGAGCTAATAGATAAATTAAAAGAAGATGTGGATTATGTTATAGTTGATTCTCCGGCCGGGATTGAACAGGGATTTAAAAATGCAATTTCTGGCGCAGATAGAGCTGTTATTATTACTACTCCGGAAGTTTCCGCTGTTAGAGATGCTGATAGAATAATCGGTCTTCTGGAAGCTGAAGGTATACACAAGCCAGAAGTAGTTATTAACAGAATTAGAGTTGATATGGTAGAAAAAGGTGATATGATGGGCATAGAAGATATGATAGAGATACTTGCTATTGAACTTCTGGGCATTGTGCCGGAAGATGAGGGGATAGTGGTCTCTACAAATAGAGGAGAGCCTATTGCTTTAAATGATAAATCAAAAGCCGGACAGGCTTACAGAAATATTGCCAGGAGAATAATGGGAGAAGATCTTCCAATAATGAAGCTGGAAAAGGACAGCTTTTTCAGCAGATTTAAAAAATTAGTTGGTTTATCCTAAATAAGGGGGGATTAAAATCGATATCTTAAAATGGCTCGGACTAAAAAGTAAAGAAGATAAGTCAAGTAAAAATGTAGCTAAAGAAAGACTCCAATTTGTATTAGTTCAGGATAGAATTAAATTAACTCCAGATGAAATGGAATCCATGAAAAAAGAATTAATTGATGTGCTGACAAAGTACATTGATGTTGATTCTCGCAAAATCGAAATGGATGTTAAGAGAGAAGATGATATGACAGCACTAGTAGCAAATTTTCCCCTCAAAGGATCAAGATAAAGGTGTTATTTTATGGGATGGAATAAAAAATTACTGCGTTATTTGAATTTCAATATTCCTTTAACTGTACTGCTTTTGATACTGATAGGCCTGGTGATAATAAGTAGTGCTGCTGAAGTTAACAAAGACAATTCTGCCGGGCTTTTTTATTTGCAAAAACAGATTATTTCAGTTGTGCTGGGAATTATAGCTGTTATTGTTCTTCAATTTTTTGATTACAGAATTTTTAAAGAATATGCACTATTTATTTACACTTTTATGGTTTTACTTTTAACTGTAATTTTATTTTTTGGACGAACAATTGCCGGTGGAAAAAGGTGGCTTAGTCTGGGTCCTTTTAATATCCAGCCGGCTGAACTTTCTAAAATAATGCTGGTTTTAGTTCTTGCAGCCATACTTGATAATAATTCAGATGATCTGGGTTATTTAAAAGGGATGTTTCTTCCCTCTATCGCTGCTTTTATCCCATTTTTATTGATACTTCTTCAGAATGATTTAGGTACAGCACTTGTACTGTTTTTTATCTATCTGGTGATGATGTTTGCCGGAGGAGGAAATTTCAAGATAATGGCAGCTGTATTTGGGGGAGGTTTTTTAATAGTTGTTCTGATTATTACTGCTCATGTAGTAATAGATACGCCCCTTCCGTTTCTTCAGGAATACCAGCTGAATAGATTGATAGTATTTATAAATCCTGATATAGATCCATATGGCAGCGGATATAATATTATACAATCTAAAATCGCACTTGGTTCAGGCAGGTTAAGTGGTAAAGGCTTATTTGCTGGAACCCAAAATCAGCTTAATTTTTTACCAGAAAAACATACAGACTTTATTTTTTCGGTAATTGGAGAAGAGTTTGGTTTTATTGGCTCAGCATCTGTGATTTTATTATACTTCTTTTTGCTGTGGCAGTTTATGAATATAGCTGAAAAGGCAAGAGATAGGTATGGATATCTCGTTGTAACTGGTATAATGGCTATGTTTTTGTTTCATATTCTCGAAAATATTGGGATGACGATGGGAATTATGCCGATAACAGGTATTCCACTTCCTTTTATTAGTTATGGTGGTAGTTTTATGGCTACATCACTTCTGGCAGTTGGAATTGTTATTAATGTTAATATAAGGAAAAACAAGATTGTTTTTTAAGAGTTTTTGGAAATTTAATGAGGTGGTTTTTTGCAGTATAAAGAAAAAATTATTAAAAATTTATATAGAATTTCAAATCCTGAAAGATATACAGGTAATGAATGGAATTCTATAAAAAAAGAATGGACATCAGATAAACTAAAAATAGCACTTGCATTTCCTGATGTTTATGAACTTGCCATGTCACATTTAGGGTTAAAAATATTATATCATTTGATAAACAAAGAAGAAAATTTTATTGCTGAACGAGCATATGCCCCCTGGATTGATATGGAGGAATTGATGAGAGAAATTGATATTCCTTTATTTACACTTGAAAGTTATCATGAAATTAAAGACTTTGATTTAATTGGATTTACCCTTCAGTATGAGATGAGTTATACAAATATTTTAAATATGATTGATTTAAGTGGGATTTCTATATACAGCAGTGAACGACAGGAGGGAGATCCACTTGTCATTGCTGGTGGATCCAATGTTTTTAATCCAGAACCTGTGGCCGATTTTATCGATTTGTTTTTTATTGGAGAAGCAGAAGATTTAATTATTTCTTTTTTGAAAAAATATCAGGAGCTTAAAGATAAATCATTTAGCAGAAGCGAAATTTTAGTTGAGTTAAATAAACTGTCAGGTGTCTACGTACCTTCACTTTATGATGTTAGTTACTCTGATAGAAAGATTCTAAAATACAGCAGCTGTAAAACTGATAAGGAAAAAGTAGAAAAACAGCTTGTTAAGAATTTAGATCAGGCTTTTTATCCGGTTGATTTTATAGTACCCTATAAGGACACCGTACACGACAGGATTGTGCTCGAAATATCCAGAGGCTGTACAAGAAGCTGCAGATTCTGTGAAGCCGGAATGACCTACAGACCTGTCAGAGAAAGAAGTATAAAAAGGATTGTTGATCTGGCCGAAAGAGCAGTTGACAGCACAGGTTTTGAAGAAATATCACTGACTTCTCTGAGCACTGTCGACTATATTGAAATAAAAAAACTTGTAAAAGAAATGAGCCGCCGCTTTAGTGACAGAAAAATAAGTATTTCTCTTTCTTCACTGAGAGTAGATAAATTTTCTGTAGAGCTGGCAGAAGAAGTGCAGAAGGTCCGCAAAACTGGTTTAACATTTGCTCCTGAAGCTGGCTCACAGCGATTGAGGGATGTTATTAATAAAAATGTTGATGAAGAAGAACTGTATAGTGCAGCACGCTCGGCTTTTGAAAGCGGCTGGTCAAAAATAAAACTGTATTTTATGATCGGTCTACCAACTGAAACAATGGAAGACCTGGAAGGTATAGTTAGAATGGCCAGAAAGGTGCTTGATATTGGTCGGAAAATTAGAAAAAATACCAGTAAAAAAATGAGGCGTATAGAAATATCAGTAAGTGTATCAACATTTATTCCTAAACCTTTTACTCCTTTTCAGTGGGTGAAAATGGACGAAGTAGAAGAAATTATAGAAAAGCAGAATTATTTACGCGATAATCTAAGAGGAAGAGGACTAAATTTCAGCTGGAATGATCCAGAATTGAGCCGCCTGGAAGGAGTTATAGCCAGAGGTGATAGGAGGATAGCATCTGTTATTGCAGATGCATGGAAAAAGGGAAGCAGGTTTGAAGGATGGAATGAGTTATTTAAACCGCGCCTTTGGGGAGAGGCGTTTAGAGAAAATGACATTAATCCAGGAGATTATCTCTGCAGTAGAGATGAAGATGAATTATTTCCATGGGAAATTCTGGATATAGGTGTAAACAGAGAATTTTTGCTAAATGAATACAAAAAATCTTTTAATGGTGAAAGAACAGCAGACTGTAGATTTGAAAAATGTACAGGGTGTGCTGTTTGTGATAATTTCTCTGTTGACTTAGAACTTATGAGTGGTGATGGAGATGCTTTATAGAATTAAATTTTCTAAACTGGAAGATGTGATGTATATTTCTCATCTTCAGGTTATAAAAACACTCAGAAGAATAGTGAGAAGAGCTAAACTTCCTGCTGCATTCAGTGGTGGTTTTAATCCACAGATAAGTTTATCTGTAGGTCCTCCTCTTGCAGTAGGGATTATCAGCAGAGGAGAATACTTTGATTTAGAGTTAACAGAAGAAAGAAAGGTTGATGAGGTTGTTGCTAGATTAAATAATGCCTCACCAGGTGCACTGAGATTTTTAAAGGCAGTTGAAATTGATGATGGAGCAAAATCCCTGTCTTCAATTTTAGATACTGCAGTATATACAATAAAGTTTAATTTTACGGATGATTTTGATTTAGAAAAACAGAAAGAAATGCTGGATGAATTTTTGAGTGAAGATAAAATTATTGTTGTCAGAAAAAGGCGTAAAAAAGCCGATAGAGAAGTGGATTTAAAAGGAAAAATATTCTCTGCTGAAGTTGTGGAAAAAGATTTATGGAAATTTGCTGTTGTTACTGGAAGCAGAGGAAATGTAAGACCCGAAGAAATAAACAGAGCACTTATGAAAAAATATTCCACAGTTAACAAAATTACTCCACTAGATGTAATGAGAGAGGGAGTTTTTGTTAACAAAAACAATAAATTTTATGAACCATATTCAGACAGCATTGTCAGGAGTTGAGAAGATGAGTAGACAGATAATTATTAATTCAGAATACAGAGAGAGACGTGCGGCACTGGTAAATAATAATTCTTTGGAAGATTTATTTTTTGAGAGGGATACATATCACAAGATTGCAGGAAATATTTACAGGGGCAGAGTACAGGATGTCCTTCCTGGTATGCAGGCTGCTTTTGTTGATATAGGTATTTCCAAAAATGCTTTTATTCATTTAAACGATCTTTATCCACTTTTAGATAATAATCAAAAAAGTATGCTCAAAGAAAAAAAACTGAATGTTAAACATGTGCTGCAGCCGGGTCAGTGGCTTCTGGTACAGGTTGTAAAAGAACCTATGGGCAGTAAAGGAGCAAAAGTAACCTGTAAGATTTCTATACCTGGCAGGTATTTTGTATATATTCCTTCTGATAGTAAGATTGGAGTATCCAGGCGTATAACCGATAATGATGAAAGGGATAGATTAAGGGATATCGCCGTAAAACTGAAATCTGATAAAGAAGGATTAATAATAAGAACAAATGCCTATAAAAAAGATTTTAATAATCTTAAAAATGATTACAATTTTCTTTCAGGCACCTGGAAAAGAATTAGAAATCAGTTTTTTAAGAGCAGCAGTATTGAACGTCTGTACCAGGAAGAAGATCTTTTAAAAAATTTAATAAGAGATTATTTAGACCACAATGTTGATAGAGTTGTTGTAGATGATAAAAAAGATTATCAGAGATTAATGGATTTAACTTCAACATTTGCTCCAGAATTAAAGAGCAGAATCGCCTTTTATCAGAGAAATATTCCTATTCTTGCTGCATATAATATTGAAAAAGAAATCGAAAGTCTCCTTAAGCGGAGAGTATGGTTAAAATCAGGTGGGTATATAGTTATTGATAATACTGAGGCCCTTGTTTCTATTGATGTAAATACCGGTAAATTTGTTGGCAAAAAAAATCTTCAGGATACAATACTCAAAACCAACAAAGAAGCTGCAGAAGAGATTGCCAGACAGTTGAAACTAAGAGATATCGGTGGGATAATTATTATTGATTTTATCGATATGAAGAAATATGAAGATCAGCAGGAAGTTATAAATCTTCTGGAAGAAGAGCTGCAGAAAGATAGAACTAAAACGTCTATTTTAGGTTTAACTCAGCTTGGCCTGCTTGAGATGACGAGAAAAAAAGTTAGAGAAGGTTTTGGTACACTTATGCAGAAGGATTGTCCCTGCTGTGGTGGAACCGGACAGGTTTTATCTGAATCTACTGTTGCTATGAAGGTAATAAGAAAAATTGATGAAATAACTTCCAGAGAAAATTATCAGGCAATTGCTTTAGAACTACATCCGGAGGTTGCTGCTGTTCTGATTGGATCAGGTGGAGATAAACTAAAAGAATTGGAAGATGAATTTGGTATAAATATTTATATTTCTGGTAATGCAGAACTGAGATATGAAGATATTGTGATGGAAAAAGGCAGTAGAGAGGAAATGAAGCCTGAGAGCCTTGATATAAATCCTGGTGACAGGATGCGAGTTGTAATTGAAGAAGAGCATGCAAGCAATTCAAGTTCAGGTATAGCTAGAATTGATGGTTTCATAATTATTGTAAATGGAGCAGGTAATATGGTAGGAACCGATGTGGAAATAGAGATTGATGATCTTCACAGAACTTATGCAAGAGCACATTTAACTTGACTCTAATTAAATAATATGCTAAAATTAGTATCTGGAATTAAGTTTCCAGACTCTCACATTTGTGAGAACGCCAAAACCGCACGGGAAAGGTTTGAAATCTCATTTCTTTAGTGGGTACCTTTATCCGGCGAGTCTGAGGTAGGGGAGGTGTATGTAGTAATGTATGCAATTATAAAAACAGGTGGTAAACAATACCGCGTAAAAGAAGACCAGATCATTAAAGTAGAAAAACTTCCTGTAGAAGAAGGAGAAACTGTAGAGTTTGATAATGTCTTAGCTCTTTCTAATGATGATGGATTTAAGACTGGAACTCCTTTTGTTGAAGGGGCATCTGTAAAGGCTAAAGTTATCGAACAGGGAAAAAACAAAAAGATTGTGGTTTTCAAATATAAACCTAAAATTAGATATCGTAAAAAAACTGGTCACAGACAGCCATATACTAAAGTATTGATTGAAAGTATTGAAGCATAAATAATATATTTTAACTTTTTAGTTTAAGGGGGGTGGAGAGATTGTCCCAGAAAAAGGGTGTTGGTAGTTCCAAAAATGGTCGTGATAGTGAATCGAAACGACTGGGAGTAAAAGAATTTGACGGAGAATTTGTTTCTGCTGGCAGTATTTTAGTTCGTCAGAGAGGCACTAAATTTAAGCCGGGTTTAAATGTAGGCAGAGGTAGTGATGATACATTATTCTCCAAAGTAGATGGTTTTGTTAAATTTGAGAGGAAAGGCAGAAAAAACCGTCAGATCAGTGTATATACTGAAAGTCAGGTTGCTGCAATTTCAAGCTAATATACGAAATATACCCCCTCAGTGCTGTTTAGTGCTGGGGGTTTTTTCTTGCAGATGAATTACAGGAGGTGATATATGTGTTTATTGATGAAGTAGAATTTACCGTTAAAGCTGGAGATGGAGGAAATGGAGTTGTAAGTTTTCGCCGGGAAAAGTATATTGATATGGGAGGTCCTGATGGTGGAGATGGTGGTGATGGTGGCAGTATTATACTTGAAGTTGATGAAGGTATGAATACTCTGGCCGATTTTCGCTATAATAATATTTATCAGGCAGAAAAAGGGAAAAATGGTTCTGGAAAAAATCAGCACGGTAAAAATGGTGAAGATTTAATATTAAAGGTTCCACCTGGTACAGTAGTATATGATGCCGATACTGATGACCGTCTTGCAGATCTAAAAGAAGGTCAGGAAAGATTTACAGCTGCTGCAGGAGGCAGAGGTGGAAAGGGTAATGCCAGATTTAAAAAATCCACCCGAAAGGCTCCTAAATTTGCAGAGAACGGAAAAAAAGGTGAACTTCGAAAACTAAGATTGGAATTAAAAGTACTGGCAGATGTTGGTTTAGTGGGATATCCTAATGTTGGTAAATCAACATTAATATCTCAGGTTTCTCAGGCTAAACCAAAAATTGCATCCTATCATTTTACTACTCTACATCCGAATCTAGGTGTGGTAAGTTATGGTGAATACCAGTCTTTTGTAATGGCTGATATCCCGGGGATAATAGAAGGTGCTCATAAAGGAACAGGGCTTGGAGATGAATTTTTAAAACATTTAGAACGAACAAAACTATTGGTACATGTAATCGATGTTTCGGGAATAGAAGGCCGAGATCCGCTGGAAGATTTCGAAAAGATTAATTTTGAGTTAAAGGAATACAATGATTACCTCTCTTCATTAACACAGGTTATAGCTTTAAATAAAATTGATCTCAGTGAAGGAAGACAGAATATTGAACGGGTAAAAAGTGAGCTAAATAAAAGAGGGTATGAAGTTTTTCCTATATCTGCTGTTACGGGTGAAGGAACAAAACGATTAGTTTATCGAGTTGGACAGCTGCTGGAAGAACTGCCTGAAGTTGAAGATGAAAAAGAAAAAGAGGTAGTTATTAAGCCGGATTTTAAAGAAGAATTATATATAAAAAAATTGGGAGCAGGAAGATACGAAGTTCTTGGAAGTGTTGTAGATGATTTTGTAGAAAAAACTGATTTCAATAATGAAGCTGCTGTACAGAGATTGCTTCGAGTTTTAAAACACCATAATTTAAATGAAAAACTTAAAGCTAAAAATATAAAAGAAAAAGAAACTGTGGTAATTGGGCCAATGGAATTTGAATATATCGAATAGAGGTGAAAATTATGTCAAAATTAACTGGAAAACAGAGGAGCTTTTTACGGGCAGAAGCTAATAATCTTGATCCTGTTGTTCATGTGGGGAAAGATGGAATAAATGAGTCAGTCATAAATCAGGTTGATGAAGCTTTAAAAGATCATGAATTATTGAAAATAAGAATTTTAGAGTCTACTGGAAGAACAACAAAATCATGTGCTGAGGAACTGGCTGCTGCCAATTCTGCTTCAGTTGTACAGGTTATTGGTGGAATTGCAGTTCTATTTAGGCAAAATGATGAGGACAGCAAATATAACCTTTCTTAATCCAGAAAAAAAATATAAAAGCGGTGTTTTCAATGTCGATACTAAATTTAAACAATATAAAAAAATCATATGGGATAACAGAAGTTTTAAAAGGCTTTTCTCTTAATTTAAACAGAGGTGAAAGAGTGGGATTAATAGGTGCGAATGGATCTGGGAAAACCACTCTTTTTAAAATCATTGCGGGGTTAGAAAGCTGTAAAGGTAATATTTCTATTCGCAGTGACCTAACTTTAGGATATTTAAGCCAGCTGCCGGATTTTGCAGATGATAAAATTATTTATGATGAGCTGCTTTTGGTTTTTTCTGATGTAATTGAAATGATAGATAAATTAAAACAAATGGAAAAAGATATTGCTCAGATGGGTAAAAAGGCGGAGGAATCTCCACAGACAAAAGCAAAATTGGAAAAACTGATGCAGGAGTATAGTGAGCTTCAGCAGAAGTTTAATTCCGGTATTGGATATGAATATGAAAGCAGAATAAAGCAGGTTGCAGTTGGCCTTGGATTTAGTGAAGAAGAAATATTTAATAAAAAACTGGTTCAATTAAGTGGAGGAGAAAAAACCCGCCTCGGCCTAATAAAACTACTTCTATTAGAACCTGATATTTTGCTTCTTGATGAGCCGACAAATCATCTTGATTTAAAATCAGTAGAATGGCTGGAAAAATACCTAAAGGATTACCAGGGGAGTTTAATTGTTATTTCACATGACAGATATTTTCTGGATAATGTTATAGAAAGAATAGTTGAGATAAAAAATGGAAAAAACGAAGATTATGCAGGTAATTATTCTTATTATCGAAAAGAGAGAAAACGCAGATATGAGCAGAGGTTAAAAGAATACAAAAATCAGCAAAAAAAGATTAAGCAGATGGAGGAAGCAATTGAAAGGCTTTATGTATGGGGAAGATCTCGTGACAGCGAAAAAATGTTTAAGAGGGCAAAAGCCATGCAGAAGAGGCTGGATAAAATTGACCGCATAGAAAAACCCAAATTAAGGGCTCCTAAAATGAAACTTTCTTTAGACAATGATATCAGAGGTGGAGATGAGGTTTTAAAAGTTAGTGATCTTTCTAAAAAATTTTCTAATTTAGAACTTTTCAGTGATATTAATTTTTCCCTTTTTAGGACAGATAAAGCAGCAATTATTGGAGATAATGGTTCCGGTAAATCAACACTGCTGAAAATTATAATGGGAGAACTTGAAGCTGATAAGGGAGATGTAAAAGTTGGAATAAATGTCTATCCAGCTTTTTATAGACAGGAATTTAGTGGTTTTAATGGAAATGATGATCTGATAACCGCTCTACAGAGAGAAACATATGTAACAAAATCTGAGGCGCGAAATTTGCTGGCTGCTTTTTTATTTACTGGAGATGATGTTTTTAAAAAAGTTTCTCAGCTGAGTGGTGGAGAAAAAAGCCGCCTGCGCCTGCTTCAGCTTATGACCGGTAATTATAATTTTTTAATTCTTGATGAACCAACCAATCATCTGGACCTTGCTTCCAGAGAGGTTTTAGAGGAAGCACTGGAAGATTATGATGGTACAGTTTTGGCTGTATCTCATGATAGATATTTTCTTGATAAAGTAGTTGATTATATCTATGATCTGGAAAACAAATCATTAAAAAAATATTACGGCAGCTACAGTTATTATAAAAATAAGAAAAAAGAAGTTAATATGACTGATAATAATTCTAGTGATGAAGTCAATAAAGGTAAATTAGCTTATGAAAAGCAGAAACAGAAACGTGCTGAAGAAAACAGAAAACAGCAGCGTTCTGTGGAAATAGAAGAAGAGATAAATGCTATTGAACAGGAGTTAGAGCTTCTGGAAAGTAAAATGACAGAACCAGAAAATATTGACGATTTTGAGCTGCTGCAGGATTTAAAAGAAAAATATGATAAAAAGAACAGGATACTAGAAAATCTTTATGAAGAATGGGAAGAACTTATGGAATAAAAAATATGCCCCCGGCAGGAGTCGAAACTGTGCTCAAGGCTTCGGAGAGTTTTTTAAAGTTTCTTATATTTTTAAATTATTCTATAATCCCTGTCATAACAGCAATCTGATGCTGAAAATATTCCCTATAGTTGGGACTGTATATTTTACTACAGTATTTAACGGTGGCTGAGGCTCACTGTGGTGAAATCACTGTGGAAAATCGAATAAAATTAGCATCTTAATTGGAGATGATTTACCCTTAGAGAAACTTCATTTTGTTCACTTAATGATGGAGCTTTTCTGGGGATTTTTGTTTGTTAACCTATCAGTCCATCTGATAGGTGTTAAAAAACTTCGCATATATCTATAAGTGAAACTTGTTGACTTTTTTAATTAAGTGCTTTATAATCTAATTAAGCAAATGCTAAATTAAATACAAAGGGGGCATTTTTAATGAACAGAAAAGAAAATAATAAAAATACAGTTTTTAGAATAATTTCATACAGCTTTAACCATAAAAAGAAACTATTTATAACCGCTGTTTCAGTAATAATATCTACCCTGCTTTCTTTATTACCACCGATTTTTATCAGGCGGGCAATAGATGAACATATAACAGCTGGAGATCTTAAAGCTCTTATTTTTACAGCATCAATGATGGTTTTTGTGATTTTAATTAAGGGTGTTTTTGATTTTATTAAAAGTTATGCTGCAGAATATATTGCCCAAAACATCATCCATGATATAAGAGTTGAATTATATGAGCATTTAAATTCAATGTCATTTTCATTTTATGATAATACCGAAACCTCCGATCTAATGTCAAGATTAACTGCTGATGCTGATACTTTAAGGAGATTTATCACCAGAGGCAGCACTTTTATACCGGCTAATGTTTTAACCATCTCGGCCATCTTTTTTATCAGCTTTTACTGGGATTACCGTCTGGGGCTTGTGTATCTATTAATGGTTCCTCTAATGATTCTTGGAATAATTAAGTATGCTAAAAGAGTACGACCGATGTTTAAAAAGGTCCGGAAAAGCTTTGCCAGGCTGACCCATATTATTAGGGAAAATTTTCTGGGAATTGAAGTAGTAAAACTTTCCGGCAGAGAAAAGGACGAGTTAAAAAAGTTTAAACAGGAAAACCAGAGATATGTAAATATAAACTTAAATGCTGCCAGGGTTTCTGCATTCTGGATGCCCTATGTGAATTTCTTTATGGGAGCTGCTACAGCTGCTGTTATCTGGATGGGTGGAAGACTTGTAATTACTGATCAAATTTCATTAGGAATTCTGGCAGCTTTTATCAGTTATATTTCTATGTTATTACGACCAATCAGACAGACTGGGATGCTGATCAGTTTTGGCAGTCAGGCTGCAGCGGCTGCAGAAAGAATCTTTTCAGTTTTAGACCAGAAATCCGAGGTTAAAGAGGTAGAAAACCCAGTCCAGATTGAGCAAATCAAAGGCAGAGTTGAGTATAAAAATATTAATTTTTCTTATGATAAAGAGAAAGAAGTTTTAAAAAACATTAATTTAAAAGTTAATGCTGGAGAGACAGTAGCAGTTGTTGGACCGACAGGTGCGGGAAAAACAACTCTACTCCATCTTTTACCCCGTTTTTATGATCCAGATCAGGGAGAGATTCTTCTTGATGGAAATAATATTAAGAAGCTTAGACTTGATTTTCTAAGAGATGAGATAGGAATTGTAATGCAGCATAGTTTCTTATTTGCTGCCTCGATTAGAGAAAATATATCTTATGGCAGGCCGGAGGCTGATTTTAAAGAAATCAAGAAGGCAGCCCGAATAGCCCAAATTGATAATTTTATTGAGTCACTACCCTTAGGTTATGAAACTCCGGTTGGAGAAAGAGGAGTAACTCTTTCTGGAGGGCAGAAGCAGAGGCTGGCTGTTGCTCGCGTTTTATTAACAGATCCTTCATTATTAATTTTAGATGAGCCAACTTCAAACATTGATGCTGCCACAGAGGAAAAATTGAATCAGGCATTAACAGAAGTTATAAAAAACAGAACTTCTTTTATTATTGCTCACCGCCTCTGGACAGTAAAGCAGGCTGATAAAATTTTAGTAATTAAAGATGGAGAAATTATTGAAACAGGAAATTATAAAGAGTTAAGCAGTACTGAAAGCTATTTTAAAAAATTAGAAAGCAGTTTAAAAAATGAAAGTAATAATAAGGCAGGTGATCTCAAATGAGAGGCGGATTTGGAGGTAGAATAACTTCTGCAGGAGAAGAGGACTTTTCGATAAAAGATCTTGATAAAAAGACAGTTAAATTTTTCTTTAATTATTTGAAAAAATATAAAATGAAAATATTCTTTGCTGTACTGGCAATGCTGATGGTTAGCCTTGCAACACTGGCCGGACCATATTTGTCAAAGGTGGCTGTAGATAAATATATAGCAGCAGGAGATTTAAATGGACTCAATATAATTTTTGCTTTAATGCTTTTATCCTATGGAATCTACTGGATATTTTCGTACCATCAAACTTATCTTTCCAATTTTATTGGACAAAAAATTATTGCAGAAATTAGAGAAGACCTCTATCAGCACTTAGAAAGTCTTTCACTTGAATTCTACAGTAAAGAAAGTACAGGCAATATTATGTCTGCAGTTACCCATGATGTCAATGCTCTTACAGACCTTTTATCAACCGGTTTTATTCACCTTTTAAATGATTTTTTTACAGTGACTGGAATTATGATTGTTATGCTATATCTAGATTACCGGCTGGCACTGCTTAGTTTTATAGTGATTCCTTTTGTTATTTTTTCTGTTAGATTTCTGGGCAAAAGAATGCGCAATGCTTACAGTGAGGTCAGAGCAAAACTGGCAGAATTAAATGCTGATGTTGAGGAAAATCTATCAGGAATCAGGCTTGTTCAGGCTTTAAA